>JAUVLX010000103.1 GCA_030600525.1 Desulfobulbus sp.
GGTCAACCCTTCTGCCGTGAGCAGGGAGGCTGTCTGCATTGCAGCCTGGTAATAGGGCGAGTCTTCCTTAAAACGGGCACCTCCGAAAATGGAGACACCTTGGCCGACATCGTTAAGGGTGTCGATGCCGTCTATCAGCTCAGCCTGGATTCGTAAAATCCGCCAGGCTTCAGAAGTCTTCAGATCATCCATAGCGTAACCGATGAGAGGTAAGGAGCTGTCCGTAAATAAGTTGGACAATATCGCGCTCATATTTAGGTTAGATTTGGGTGATCTAATTGAACAAAGCCGCAGGCGTAGTTGCGCTACGTTGAGGACTTTGTGATTGAAGATCAGCCAAAGATGACCTGAATATGCGATGCGAGATGTTCGAGTTATTTCCGGACAACTCCTAACTTGAGGAGGGGCAGAAAGATGATTGGAGCCATCGGCGGTGACATAATCGGGTCAGTGTATGAACATCGCCCGATAAAAAATAAGGATTTCCCTCTTTTTCATCCCAGGTGCACCTTCACCGATGACACTGTTCTCACCGTTGCTGTTGCCGATGCGATTCTCACTGGTCGTTCTTATCTGCAATCAGTACGCACCCTTGCCCATCACTATCCCCACGCTGGATATGGTGGCTCGTTTATGGCATGGCTGCAAGCCGACGATCCCCACCCCTACAACAGTTGGGGAAACGGTGCTGCGATGCGGGTTAGCCCTGTTGGCTTTGCCTTCAATTCAGAGGCAGATGTACTTATGGAAGCTGAAAAAACAGCTGTTATTTCCCATAATCATCCCGAGGGTATTAAAGGGGCTCAGGCAACTGCCCTGGCTGTATTCCTGGCCCGAACCGGCCAGACAAAAGAGGAAATCAGAGCACAAATCGGCCGGCAGTTTGGCTACGACCTGAAGCGAAGCATAGACGATATCCGACCAACCTATACATTTGACATTTCCTGCCAAGGCACAGTTCCGGAGGCAATTATAGCTTTTCTGGATGCAACTTCCTATGAAGATGCGATACGTAACGCCGTTTCCCTGGGAGGCGACAGCGACACCCTTGGGTGCATAACTGGGGCCATAGCCGAAGCCTACTATGGACATATCCCCACCGGAATTTCCCAAAAAATACAGGAATTGCTGCCACCAGACTTGTTTGAAATTACGAAAAAATTCTACGAAAAATACATGACCTGAAATTTCTCCAGAGAGCCGAACAAAGAATTATGACTGTTGGAAAGAGATCAGGCACGGGGAAAAATACCATGGAGATAGACATATCTTTTCATGCAATGCTACGCCCTCTCCTGACCACATCTTTGCGGCACCAAGAAACGATCGCCCATAATATCGGCAGACGAACGTCCATCAAGGATGTAATAGAATCCTTTGATATCCCCCATACTGAAATCGGCTCAATCCTGGTCAACGGTAACGCAGTGGACTTTTCCTGGTTGCCCTACCCCGGTGATCACATACAGGTCTCGCCCCTCGGTATTCCCGTCGACCCGTGCCGCGCCTCGCTTCTCAGGCCGAATCCTTTTCCGCACCTGCGCTTTCTGGTTGATGTTAATGTGGCAAAACTGCGAACCTACCTTCACATGATCGGTATGGATACGCTTTATGAACCAGACCTCACAGACAGCGAGCTCGCCCGGTTAGCTGTGCAAAAGCAGTGTATAGTACTCAGCAGGGATCGCGGCCTGCTGCGGCGGAAAATAATTGACCATGGCCATCTGATCCGCTCCCAGAATCCGACTAAGCAACTGGCTGAAGTCCTGACCTATTACGGCCTGCAGAACAAAATCAACCCTTTTAGCCGCTGCATTCATTGCAATAACGTTCTGCAACCGATTGCAAAAAAAGATATCCTGAACAACCTGGAACCATTAACCAAAAAATATTATGATGATTTTTCCCACTGCAGGGCCTGCAATAGAATTTACTGGCCTGGATCCCACAGGGAGGGTATGGAACAGACATTGAAGAGAGCTTTGCAAATAAGCCAGGAATGGTCGGGAGTATACAGCTCTCTCAAATAAAAAATACAACCGATGCAGCCAACATTAAAACGATATCGATCAAATCAGGCGACCATGTCATCTTTTTAAAAAACAATTTAGAAAACCGCTCCTTGATGACACCATGTCATTCACTGAAGTTTATTATTGATAACCCCAGTCATACCCAATGGAATCACTATGAAAAAAACATTTAAGTTAACCCACCCAAAGCTCAAACTTCCACGGCTTGTTGAAGCCATCAAACATGACGTTAAAAAATATATAAAAAGAGAACGTAACAAGACTCTCCCCGCAAAAGTCGATTTTTGGGATTTTGACTGCCGGTTCGGTGCTGATGAAGCAACAAGTGAAGTCATTCATCTATCCACCATTAATACACACATTTCTGAGGCTGAAGAAAAACAGCTCGATTCTTTTTATTTGGAAATTCTGGTCAAACCGGGCCATAGAACCAAAAAGCCCAAAGAAATACTGGAAATAAACGAAGAAGATTGAGCAATTAAGTCCTTAACGAGGCACTACTAAAATTTAATAGAGCTATACAACTTATCAAAAAATACCCAACGCTCTAAAAACACAAAAGCCAGCTAAACAGCTGGCTTTTTTTTTAGAACTTAATGGTGGAGGCGGCGGGAGTCGAACCCTTGTCCAAGTTCGCTATATGTGGGGTTGCGGCCAGGGTGGCAAACAAATGGCAAACGATCTATAGAAGGCTGGGGTATTTGCTGCTGGCACTTTAGCTTTACATTAAACGTGGCCTGTCCCCTGTCGATTAGTTATCAAAGGATATTAATGAGTTACCAAAAACAGTGATTTCGTTTTACCCCCACTTATTTCGTCTAATATGGATCTATTTCGACTAGAACGTCTAAAAATCGTCTAAACTATCGTCAACAAACTTACTTGTCAAATAGTAACATATTTGTTACTGTATTCATATGAAATGGCAAATCATCTACTACAACGAAAACCTAGAACAAGAGATACTTAATCTCCCAGATGGGCTACTAGCAAGATACTTCCATCTAACTGACTTAATGATTGAATTTGGATCAAACCTCGGTTTGCCGCACACTAAAGCAATCGACAAAGGTCTTTTTGAACTAAGGATCAAAAGCAAAGAGGGAATAGCAAGAGTATTTTTTTGTACGAAGATAGGAAAGAAAATCATAATGCTCCACTCCTATATAAAAAAATCTCAAAAGATCCCGAAGCAAGAACTTAAAATCGCCATTTCAAGAATGCAGGAGGTGAAAACAAAATGACTCATTCTGAATTGAAAAAAAAGGCATTTAAAAGACCAGGCGTAAAAGCAACGTATGAAGAGATGGAGCCTGAGTTCGCCTTACTTCGTGAACTTTTAAGAGCAAGGCAGAATGCAGGGCTAAGTCAAGCTGAAATTGCAGAGAAAATGGGCACTAAGGCTCCGGCTATTACGAGGCTTGAATCTTCACTGGGCAGCGGTAAACACTCCCCCTCAATAGCTACATTAAAAAAGTATGCCAAAGCATTAGGATGTCACCTTGAGATCAAGCTTGTCGCAAATAACCAGTAGTGGCGATAACTAACAATCAGACCTCCTACCCATACAACAGGTAGGAAGGAGGTCGTATTCAATAGAACTTATACTTAAAAAATACTGCTTATATCCTGATATTACATGCAATAAATCGGAAAAAGAGCAACTCGCGCTAGGCGACACCCTGCCTCCAATTCCCATGAAAAAGAAAAAGCCGAACAGCATGTAACTGTCCGGCTTCTTTACTTATAAATAGTCGGGGCGGTAGGATTCGAACCTACGCCCCCCCACTCCCAAGGCAGGGTGGCTGAGTTTTCAGCTCGCTACAGCGCAGGTTTTGCGAGGTACCTTGTGCAGCATTTACGATAAAAATACATACAACTGAGTTGAAACCGCCACCACGCTTACCACCAAACCTTCACCGCTTATCGTGGTCTGTTTGAATGTATAAGTAGAGGCTCCTAGAGAGAAAGAGACCTCCTGTGGTAGAATAGCATAAAAGCTAGCTGTGCAGTTAAACTCACAGAATCATGGGCCACAAGGAGGTCTCCTATGAAGAGTATGCATTATATCGGCTTTGATATCCACAAAAAGATTATTGCTTTCTGCGAGAAACAAATGGACGGCACCATAATTGACCAGGGCAATATCCCCGCCACACGCCAGAGTTTAACACGTTGGGCTGGAAAACGAACAGCACCATGGATTGGCGCAATGGAAGCTACACTGTTTACCGGTTGGGTTTACGATTACCTGCTTCCCTACGGTGAAGAACTAAAGGTTGCCCACCCTGAAATGCTCAAAGCAATAACTGCTGCCAAGAAGAAAAATGATGCCGCGGATGCTGAAAAAATAGCTGATTTACTTCGCTGCAACCTTTTGCCGGAATGTTATATGGCCCCTGAAGCCCATCGCAATTTGCGAAGAATTTTACGCTATCGAAATTTCCTGGTCCGAGAAGCCGTGAAGATGAAGACCAAGACGGCTAGTCTGCTTATGGAAGTTGGCGCGGAATACAACAAGTCACGCCTCCACGGGACCAAATATTTTCAGGAATTGCTTGGCAACTTGGACTATGTGCCGGAATCGGTTCTCAACCTTTTGCAAATGACCAGAAGCAATATGGAATGTTTTGCAAAAATGGAGAAACAACTGGTCCATGCCCTTCGATCGGAGCCGTAGATCTATCAAAGAGTTGATCGGCTAATGAGTATCCAAGGCGTTGGGGTGGTAACCGCCTTGACCTGGGTGTTGGAAATCGGGGACGTTTCACGGTTCAGCCGTATTAGTCAGGCCGTCAGTTACTGTGGGTTGTGCAGCGCTCAAAAAGAATCGGCAGGAAAGAATTACCGGGGGCCAATCTCCAAGAAAAGGAACAAACACTTGCAGACTGTTCTGATAGAAGCTGCCAAGTTGGCACCGCGATGGAACCCACAATTAACAGAAGTACACGAGCGTGAATTGGGCAGAGGGAACCGCAACCGCGCAACACTTGCAGTTGCCCGCAAACTGGTGGCATTCATGATGGCAGTAGATAAAAGCGGAAAATCGTTTACTCCGAAGGAGGCTTTACCGGAAGCAGCTTGAACATTTATTGACGTGCGCGGCTTGGTTTTCCTGTCGGTTCTTTCTATTAGGGGACTGTGCGAACTTTCGAGGGATGCACCATTTGGTCTGTTTAAAGATCGGCAGGTTTTGATCCAAACTCAATCTTCTGTAACGGCTACAGCCTGATGCAGCAAATAGATGTCTGGTCACAAGCCACTTGTTGACCCAAAGATAGAATATAAAAAATCGAGCAGTGATCGTCGCGAAAAAGGGTGCTGTACTAATACCGCCCCCGTTTGTTTGGCATGAGCCCTATGGCTACGAAATTTTGTAGGTTCTCCACCATAGGGCTCATGCCAAACAACCTCCGTGCCCTAAAAACAGTACGGAGGTATAAGGGAACAGGAAATCTCCGTTTTCCTCTTGACTTTACTTATCATAGATGTCTCTCAATCAACCCTTTGGTTTGCAGCCTTAAAAACATGTCCTTACCTGGAACCATATGTTTTTTGGCTAATGCCGTGGTGGAAATCCGTTTTTCTTCCTGATCAGTCATGCATCCAACTCGTACCATTCTTTTCTACTGAATAATATAATCCAACTGGATGGTGGTTACTCTCTACAAAGCGACCATGACTACAACCTGCATGCGTGTACAAGGAGTCAACCTAATGCTCAAACAACAAAAACGAGACAGTGGCTCTGCTTCTGCACTGATCAACATTTTTGCAATAGTTATGGGAAGTATTGGAATGATTCTGGTTTCCATCAATCCTGGTGATCTTATATCAATCATTGACACAATCCAGGTCGTCATAGGTCTCATTGCCGGGTGTTTATGGTTTCGGCTAAGAAACCTTCCAGCATTTTCCCGACCCTCCTGGAACAGGAGTTATGACAACCCGTTGTTTTTTTCATGTAAAATCAGTTTACGTTTGCTGGTGAATTTCCACCACAGTTGAGGGTCTCCACCCTCCATAAAATCAACCGCAGACATAAACACATCAATCACACAATGATCTATATGGTATCCTTTTTGCTGACAAAGCTTATTATACAGTACAAAAGGATTTTTCCCGACCAACTTTTGGGGATGTTCGATACCAAGCAATTCAAGATCTTTCGCGATTGCCTTCCCAATATTGGGGAGTGCATCCAATCTGGAAACTGTATTTCGATCTGGATTCTTCATGTTGACTTTCTGCTTAAAAAGGTGTTGAAAAAGATTAGCTGAGGAGACTGCAGGATCGTTGCCGCTACTTGAAGCGACATGACTACCGACACTCTAAGTTCTTGTAAAAAGAGCCTTTTTCCCTTAGCTTAAGAATATTCGCACAAAGGATCTGTAGTTCTATGCGGAGCAACTCTTACCACAAGGCTGTAACATTTTGAATTTCCTTCTCTTGGGTAGGAGTTTTTTTACTAGAGGTTTTTTTATTTCGATTACTTACATGCTGTGATTGTCAATTCTTTTAAACACCCTTTTAGAGCTATGACGAAATCCGCCATCCCGCCCCTTGCCCTCATCTTTTGTTTACTTGTACTGCCTTTTTCCAGTTCTTCGGCCGAGCAGACAGCCACCCCCTATCCCATTAAACTCTACACCCAAAGTGGCATTGAAGCCGCCAGCCAAGATGGCCTTTCCATAGATGGTGGTGAATATTTCACACACATCAATGAATACAAAACCAAATTAAACCAAATGCGCCTAGAGGTTCGCGACCTGTCACAAAAGCAACAGATGCCTCTTGCTCTCCAAATACGAGAAACCGAAATCCAACTGCGAAACACTCTCGGCGACCTCCTTGAGTACGTTGACGACAAACAAAAAGACGGCCAAATCAATCCACTTACACTGAAATACTCTAAGGCATTGCTTATTGAAGAGGGAGAAATAATTCAAAAAGAGCTGGAGTATGTAAAAGACAGCCTCAAAAGGCTAAAACAAAATCAGGCTACCTTAAATGCCACTAAATTATTTGAACGGAAACAATCCATCAACAAGGTATATCAGCTCTATAATGGGTTGCTCGAAGACTTGTTAGAAAACACCTTGCGAATGAAAGCTATCGGTGTGCCGCATAGCGTTTCGATGGCTTCCGTTGATGCCCAGCTCAAACATCGAGCCATATCAGTGGCCATTGAAACCAAGCTCTCCCTGGATGCTCTCAGAGACCTGAAGGAGCAGATCAAAAAAGTACCAGACAATGAAAAAGAGGCCATCCAGTCAAAAATTTTCGCTACTGAAGAATATAAAGACGGCTTAACCAATAGCCTGACCCAAATTGTCGATCTGCTGCACAAACGTGACATGGAAACCACCGAGTACAGTGAACTGTTGTTAAAAGCCACAGGTCAAATATCAAGCGAAATTCTTGACAAAGATGTCGTCTTCTCCCTTGTCAACCACTGGCTTGAATACTCCAAAGAATGGATAAAAAACAATGGGGTGGCTATTACTGTCAAAATTATTTTTGTCATAGCCATCCTGCTTATATCCAAACTGATGGCAGGTATCACAAAACGACTAGTCAGGAACACCATTGGCCGCGAACCCTCAAGGATGTCAGGCCTTATGGGCAACTTTTTCGTGTCCATGTCTGGAAAACTAGTGATGACCCTCGGCCTCCTGGTTGCTCTCTCCCAGCTGGGTCTGCAAGTAACCCCACTCCTGGCCGGACTTGGTATTGCCGGTTTTATTGTCGGGTTTGCCTTGCAAGATGTACTCTCGAATTTTGCCTCCGGGGTAATGATCCTTATCTATCAGCCCTTTGATGTCGGAGACACCATTGAGGTACCTGAAGTAAGCGGGTATGTACAAAACATGAACCTGGTTTCAACCATCATCCTCACGTATGACAACCAAAAACTCGTTGTTCCCAACAACAAAATATGGGGCAACATCATCCGTAATGTCCACTCAGAGCGATTGCGGCGAGTTGACCTGACCGTAAGTATCAGCTATGACTCGAGCCTAGACCGAGCCGAAGAAATTTTAGCTGAAATACTGAATAATCACGAACTGGTACTTAGTAACCCTGAAGCAAAGATAAAACTCCATGCCTTAAATGAGTCCTCGGTGGACTTTGTTGTCCGCCCCTGGACACAAACTAAAAATTACTGGGAAGTCTACTGGGATCTTACCCGAAGCGTCAAAGAGCGCTTCGATGCCGAGGGCATTTCCATCCCCTACCCCCAACGGGATATCCACATCAAAACTACCGATTCATCTTGCTCAAACCAACTCCCCGCTAACTGTCCATACGTTTCCAACTCGGGAAGTGATCAAAATGACAGCTAACAGGTTCAGAAGTATGTATCATAGGTACATTACTATCGCCACAGGCTCTTTGCGTTATCACCTCTACCGAGGAGGCTGTCCGAGAATGCCCTTTTTCCCTATATCAGCGTTATTTTATAAAAAGAATGCTCGCAATATCAATTATATGGCTGTGGTTATTTTTCCAGCATGCCTCGACCTTGAACGAAAATCCTAGTAAATCAACAGACTCATCTATGATTATCTCGACGAATCAGTGCCAATGCTAGCGAGAATGTACAAGAAAAGACTCCTTGGTTACAAATCCATCGGATACGAAATTATTGAACCTGAAAACGTTACATGAGAAGAAAGAACTAACCCGACCTCCTGCCTCTTAAAATCAGGCAGGGGGTCGCTCTAAAGAAGGCAGGAGAGCTTACCGAACATAAACAACTGAATTAACGACACATAACCAACAGTCAATACGGAAGATTTGCCCTCCACTCCCAAGGCGTCGGACGTTGAAATCAGTGGTTACTACAACTTGCCGTTATTAAAGGAAATTAACAAGTTACACAAAATAGTAATTTTGATTTACCCCTACTTATTTCGTCAAATCCACACCTGTTTTGATTCAAACGTCAAATGAACGTCAACGAGAACAATTCTTCTGTACCTGATTTTAACTTGTCAAATAATATGCTGAGTTAACCTTTTCAACAAGATGTCCTCAATATTTTGTCTTGAATCAAGTACTGACAAAACAAACACCTGTGAATCAGCAATACGGTACTGCACTCTCCATGGTGAAATAACCATCTCTCGGTACAAGGTTATTCCTTGGTTATACAACTCCGGTACAATACGGCACTTCTCAGGAAAAAAAGATAGGTCAGCAACCTGTTTTTTGATTTTCTCAAGAATTATTAAAGCATTATTGGGGCTATCTTGAGCAATGTATTCAATGATTTTCAAAAGATCGTTTTCAGCAGTTTCAGACCAAAGAACTTCATACGTTTTCGGCATTCTGTCTTACTCTTTTCTCAATATCACTAAAGACATTTTCTTGGGATTTCACCTTACCCTGCTTGATATCCTCTTCACCTTGAGAAAAAAGTTTCAAGATCCCAATAGCATTCCTCATGTTTTCATAGCTCTCAGGATCCTGTAGAACTGCTCTAGGTTCACCATTCTGAGTTATGATAACTGGACGATGAGTCTCGTTGATCTGTTGCAGTACCTCTGCAGCCCGATTCTTCAAATATGTGATTGGTTTTATGTCACTGGTAATATTCATCCCAAAACCTCCTATCTTTTTATCGTACCATATTAAGACCTACGGTTAAAGTGAAAATAATTAACGATACGGCTTGTTTCTTTTCACACAGCACATACAGATATTAATATATGTCAAAGAACAGGTCTTTCTTCTGAAAAAACAGGAGAGGGCAGATGGATAGTTATGACCAAAAAACGAAGAAATGACGTAAAATAAGCATGGCCTCGCATCTGTCATGGCCATTTGTTCCTGACAGCCATTCAAAACCTATTGTGACAACTAAAAATCAATTTCCAGGTGGTTCGTTAGGGGCCTCCGGGAATTGCGGCTCCTTAGCTTTCCCACAACTTCAACCTTACCCAAATCAGTCAGTAGTGCTCCGAGCAAAGCTCTCGTTGAAGGGGGATATTTCAATGCAAGCCGGGTCATAACTTCCAGATCCTTTGCAGATAAGTTTGCAACCAAGCCCTGCACTACCTTGCAACTTTGATCTATTTTTGAGTCCGGTATTTTTTTTATAAATCGTAGGACATCGAGTAGTTGTAGAATAGGAACATTTTCTTTAGTGATCGTATTTTTCTGTTTCACAAAAGAAATGCTATATTTTCCACGCTTCATTGAAGAACGAATTTCATTCTTACCAATCTGGATGGAACTACTCACCTGAGTTGTTAAACCCAGCGTATTATAAACACTAAGGCCCGTGAGGTACCCCTCAATTTTCCCATTGCGTTCAAGCAGATCTTTTACTACTTGATATTGGCTCGGCGCAAGCTCACCAAAAGGGGACGGCTCAGGTTTATAATATTTCCCCT
>JAUVLX010000223.1 GCA_030600525.1 Desulfobulbus sp.
GTTCATCATTTATCTTGCTCTTGCGCACCGGGAGAGCCAACCGCTTTTACGTGATCTCATGGCACGGAGAGGCGGCTACATCCTCCATTTGGATGGGACCTGTGAAGGAGATAGTCCTAATTTATTCTGCGGCCTTGATGGGATCTCTGAACTGGTGCTCGACACTATTAAAATTCCTTCAGAGAAAAAGGAATTGCTCATCCCCTTTTTCCAACGCATTAAAGAACAGTACGGTGAACCGATGGCGCTTGTGCATGATATGGGCAAAGGGATTGTCACAGCGGTAGAAGAGGTGTTTCCAGGAGTGGCTGATTTCATATGCCATTTTCATTTCTTGCGCGATATTGGAAAGGATTTGCTGCTCGATGACTATACTATTCTCCAGAAACGTTTACGTAAATTCAAAGTCCGGCCATTACTGCGGCAAAGGTCAAGATACCTTGAGCAGAAATTTCACTTCCCTGCCAAAACAATTGAGGAGATCATGGCAAGCCTTGAATCCGGCATATGGAAGGACACTACCTCGTCTGAGCATATTCCCTTGGTCATGGCATATACGTTAATTCATTGGGTGTTTGACTACAAAAGACAGTCCAGCGGTTATGGGTTTCCCTTCGATAGACCATACCTTGATTTTTACCGGCGGCTACAAACTGCCCATCGGTTATTGGGGGATATTATGGATGTTCATCTCCGTGGCCTCGCCAAAGACAACAAACCGTTTGTGCAAATCTACAGGGCATTTGAAAAGGTTGTAGAGGACAAACGATTGAATGACCTGGCTGCAAATCTGGAGCGGAAGGCCGAAGTATTTGATGAGCTTCGTGTTGCCATGCGTATAGCCCTTCCTGAAGGAAAGAATGGCATCAACGATAATGGCGATGATGCAGATATGAAAACCATCGAACAAAAAGTGACAGTTTTTAGAGAATGGCTGGTAAGCAGTACACGGCGAAAAACATCATACTCCAGCATGATTGCACAACTCGATAAATACTGGGAGAAACTCTTTACAAATCCATTGCCGGTTGTTACGCCTGGAGGAATTATGCATATTCAACCGCAAAGGACAAACAATATCCTGGAACGATTTTTTCGGGGAGAGAAACGGCGAGGTCGCAAAAAAAGCGGAACAGCATCTTTGAGCAAGGTTTTAAAAACGGCGCTCGCCGATACTCCGCTGATCCAGAATTTAAAGAACAGTGAGTACATGGAAATCATTCTTAATGGTTCTTCTAGTTTGGCAGAAAGGTTTTCACAAATCGATACTCGTCTGGTAAAAATTGAGCTGGAGAATGCCCAAAATAGCAAGGAAAAGATATTGCCCGAAATCAGGAAACTAATTAGAGATTCTGCACTGACAACGAAAATATCAACGTTGTTTTCAGCAATAGCAAAATGAATGCCAACCGTCATTTGCGGTCATAGAAATCAACAGACTCATAAATCTCTCTCCGGTGATGCATGACCTTGCATCACCGGAGCAACCATTCTCTCCATTCACTCGAATCTGCAGGTATATGCTGACCACGCTTTTCCTCTGGACACTCTGGTGTCTACTCCACAGCCTCTTCATCCACCCATTTGTGCAAAGCAGGCTCTATGCATGGAGTAATCGCCTCACTGCTGGAACCTACCGCCTGTATTACATCCTGTTTTCCCTGATAACTCTGGTACCAGTCATTTGGTACACCCTCCTTCAAGAACAGACGGTTCTCTTTGCTTTTTCCGGAGCATGGCGAATAGTGCAGATACTACTGCTCTGTTATGCAGCACTGATGTTTTATCTGGGGAGTCATGCCTATGACATGCCTTTTTTTCTTGGATTAAAACAGTGGCAGGATTTTCGTAAGGGAAGGACGCAGCGGCAAATTGAATTTCACCACAGCGGTATTTTAAAATATGTTCGTCACCCCTGGTACAGTGGTGGGATTGCCTTGTTATGGGTAACAAGCCCCCTGACAACGGTGTCCCTACCGGTAAGGGTTTTCCTTACCGGCTATTTTATTATCGGGACCATGCTGGAAGAAAGGCGATTGAAAAAGGAGCTGGGACAGCAATATATTGAGTATTGCCAGAAAGTGCCCATGCTACTCCCTTGGAAATTATTCAGGAAACCTTAATCCGAACTTCTCACAAACTTTTTGTGAGAGCATATTAAAAGATTCGATTAACTATTCTTGTACGATCTGTAACGTTTCTCTGGCAATGGCCAGTTCCTCATTGGTCGGAAGCACAAAAACAGGAATGGTACTCTCCTCGGTACTGATACAGGTCGGTTTTTTAACACGCTGGTCATTGACTTTCAGATCCAGCTTAATCCCGAAAGCATCCATTCCCTGCAGTGTTAATTCACGTACATCTGGATCGTTTTCACCGATACCGGCGGTAAAAACAATGGCATCGACTCTGCCAAGCACAGCCAGATAGGCACCTATATATTTTCGGTTACGGTATGTCTGCACATCCAGAGCTATTTTTGCCTGCTTATTTCCCTCTGCAATGGCGTCATGAATGTCACGCATGTCATTCATACCACACAACCCTTTTAACCCTGACTCCTTGTTGAGTACAACATCAATTTCATCAAGACTCATGCCCCGATTACGATGAAGAAAGGTATGAATGGCTGGATCAATATCACCTGATCTGGTTCCCATGACCAACCCTTCAAGAGGCGTCATACCAAGAGAGGTATCGATACTTTGTCCATTTTCAATGGCTGTCATGGAACAACCGTTGCCAAGGTGGACTGTTATCAGGTTACACTCGGCCAACGGTTTACCGAGCAATTTAGCTGTTTCAGTGGCGACAAATTTATGGGAAGTGCCATGAAAACCGTAACGACGGACGCGGTCCTCTGTATAGTATTCATACGGAAGAGCATACATATAGGCACGCTCCGGCATGGTTTGATGAAAAGCAGTATCAAATACAGCAACCTGCGCAACATCGGCAAAGATATCCATGGCAACCATAATACCATCCAGATTTGCCGGATTGTGAAGTGGCGCAAGGGGAACATTGGCTGTAATTGCCTCCAACACCTCGGGTGTAATTATGGTGGGCTGATGAAAATCTTCCCCTCCATGTACCACCCGATGCCCCACAGCCCCAATTTCAGAGGCATCTTCAATAACGCCTACCTCACTGTCGGTTAGCAAGGAAATTGCTGCAAGCATGCCTTGTTTATGATCTGCAATGTGCAGCTCCCGGGTCACCTTATTTTCCCGGTCTGTATCTGGATGAAACTTAGTCACCAGATTACCTACCGGTTCCCCAATCCGCTCAACAAGCCCAGAGGCCAGTACACTTTCTGATTTCATATCAAGTACCTGGTACTTGATCGAAGAACTCCCTGAATTAATAACAAGTATTTTCATTCCAACTCCAACAAATAAATATAACAACCGATGAACTCGTAAAAAGTCCATCACAATTTAAGAACCTGACCCAGGTTTCTCATCAGTTTAGACGGCACCAGGTTCAAAGTTTTTGCCAGTGAATAGGTAAGCGAAGACTCCGGGTAAGCGAAGACTCCGATAGTTGCCTATGTTTACTGCCAAAATACTGCAGAAGATGGCGCCGTATGGACTGATACTTTGGTGATCATGTTATCGAAATTACAGCACATTCACATTAGGAGTTGTCCTGAAATAACTTGAACATCTCGCATCGCATCTTCAGGTCATCTTTGGCTGATCTTCAATCACAAAGTCCTCAACGTAGTACAACTACGCCTGCGGCTTTGTTCAATTAGATCAGCCAAAGCTAACCTAAATATGAACGCGATATTGTCCAACTTATTTACGGACAGCTCCTTAATAGCATCGGTTTAAGATCATTCAGGTCTTTTAAGATTCGACAACATGATCATGAGAAATCTGGGCTAAAGACTTTGCTACCTCTTGCGCCTGAATAGCAGTAAGGGCAACAGTATCAACAATATCATGAACCGTACAACCACGAGACAGGTCATTGACGGGTTTATTCAACCCCTGGAGAACAGGTCCCATGGCAACGGCATTGGCTGCACGCTGTACAGCCTTATAGGTATTGTTTCCGGTATTAAGATCCGGGAAAATAAAAACCGTAGCCCTTCCAGCTACTACCGAATCCGGTGACTTGAGCCTGGCAACCTCAAGATCAAAGGCAGCATCATACTGTAGCGGCCCTTCCAGCGGATAGTCGAGTCCACGCTCTTTCATCAGCTGCTTGGCAATGGCAGTAGCTTCTACCACCTTTTCAACATCCTGACCGCTCCCGGAGCCACCGGTTGAGTAACTCAAAAGCGCTACCCGTGGCTCAATATTGAATATTTTAGCAGTTTCAGCAGATGAAATGGCAATTTCTGCCAGTTGCCGTGCATCTGGGTTTGGTACCACGGCACAGTCTCCAAACGCAAGCACCTTGCTTTGAAAACACATAATAAAGATCGAAGAAACCACTGAAACGCCAGGCTTGGTCTTAACAAACTCAAATGCAGGCCTGATGGTTTGTGCCGTTGTGGTGACCGACCCTGACACCATACCGTCGGCCAGTCCCTTATGTACCATCATGGTGCCAAAGTAGGTGGGATCGGACATGCGATCGCGCGCCACATCAAGCACTATTCCCTTATGTTTGCGGACATCAAAATAGGTCTCAACAAATTCATCGAAATATTCTGATCTAACCGGATCAATAATTGTGGCCCCCTCAATATTGATTCCCAGGCTGGCCGCCTTTATGGTGATTTCATTTTCACGTCCCAGGAGGGTCAAATCTGCAATGCCTCGTCGCAGTACAATATCCGCAGCATGAAGCACACGCTCTCCTTGCCCCTCGGGGAGTACAATATGCTGCCGGGGACTTGATGCCTTTTCGACCAACGAATATTCAAACATGCGTGGTGTAATACGAGAAGAGCTCCGGGAAACGACCCGCTCACCTAATTCCCGAGTATCTACATGTTTATTGAACCACCCCATGGCTGTGGCGATCCGCTTGTCATCGTTTGCCTCTATCCGTCCATATAACTCGGTTACACTCTGCACCGTGTCATAGGTATGTGATTCAACAAACAAAATAGGAACAGGAATACCCGTCCACCCCTCAAGTAACTTTTGCACACTGGGCCGCAGATCAATGCCGCCGGTGATGACAATTCCAGCAATATTTGGATAAGCGGTGGATATTCGGGAAGCTAAACTGGCGACGATAATATCGGAGCGGTCGCCTGGCGTAATGACCAAGCTCTCTGGCTTCAGGTAATCGAGGAAATTACCTATCTGCATGGCTGCCACCAGATAGTTGTCGACCAGGGTTAGCATACTGGCTTCACCGTAGAGGACCTTCGCCCCCAGCCACCGTTTCACATCCTCAACAGAAGGGTTACCAAGCGCTTTATGCTCAGGAATAACATAAAGCGGAATAGAGCGGTTAAACTGGGCCATACATTTGATATTGCCGGCCGTTTCTTCTAAAAATCCTTCAGGAGCACGGTTTATGATACACCCTGCCAATTCGACGCCTTTCTCCTCAAGGGTATCTATGGTAATGGCTGTATAGGCGCAAATATCGTCGGTACTCTTATTTCTCCCCGAGGCTACAGCAAGTACAGAGGCTCCTATATTGACAGCGATATCTGCATTAAGATCAAATTCAAAGTTGGCGTCCTTACCCCTGAAATCAGTCCCTTCGCAAAGGACAAAATCGTATTTTTTCTCCAATTCTTTATATTTTACGAGAATTTTCTCAAACAGCGTATCCTCCTGACCTGACGTGATCAGTTGTCTTGCCTGACTTATGGTGAAGGCATAGCTGTCTTCATAAGGAATATCCAGTTTAAAATATTTCAGAATCAAGTCCAGATCGTGATCATTGCGCCCAAACCCCTGATCATTGATAATTGGCCTAAAAAAGGCAACACGACCAACTTGTTTGAGGATGATCTGCATGACGCCAAGTACTATTGCGGATTTACCGCTTCTCTCTTCAGCAGCCGTTATATAAAGATTATTCGACATTTCCAGCCTCTTGGTAACGAGTCTTTCCTGTAGCACCTACGAGATTA
>JAUVLX010000227.1 GCA_030600525.1 Desulfobulbus sp.
GATAGTTAACGGTATGGCAATTAGATTGTTAGCGGTGGAACTCTATAAGAGTCAGCAGCAGGTACATGCTTTGCGTGATAAGCTGGAAAAGGCGAGCGCCATGGATTCGGATCGTTTACGCCGGGAACTTGTTGTTGCAGAACAGGAGTGTGAACACCTTCGACGAAGGATTGATGCGCGAAAGGATCTGTATCAGTAATGTGGTCTCAGCTGCAGATGCTGATGTCGCGAAGGAGCAGCGCTTGTGAGGTTGTGGGCGCGAAGGAATGCGGTAAGAACCGGACAGCGTAATAAGCTGTCCGGTTTTTTCGTTTTTTGAGGCAGCGTTTATGCAGCTTTTTGCTCCGAATAATCCGCGTCTTTAGAGTTTTCTTCCTGCATTTCAAGATAGTCGTCAAAGCTCATCATTACATCGGAAAAGCCGTCTGAGCTGATTTCAATAATTCGATTAGCCACCGTGGACACAAACTCATGGTCGTGTGAGGAAAAAAGCACAACCTCGGTATAGGCAATGAGTCCGTTGTTGAGAGAGGTAATCGATTCAAGGTCAAGATGGTTTGTAGGCTCATCAAAAATGAGTGCATTGGCCTTGGCCAGCATCATTTTGGAAAGCATGCAACGAACTCTCTCGCCACCAGACAGGACAGCGGTTTTTTTGGTGGCTTCTTCCCCTGAAAAAAGCATTTTTCCAAGGAAACCACGGATGAAACCTTCATCAGCATTGATAGGTGAGTATTGGCGCAACCAACTGATAAGATCTAATCCCTTTTCCTCGAAGTAAGTGTTATTTTCTTTGGGAAAGTAGGCGTTCTTAATTGTGATTCCCCAGCGGAAGCTGCCTGCATCTGCTTCAATTTCCCCGGCAAGGATCTTGAAAAGAGTTGTTTTGGCGAGGCTGTTGGGGCCCATAAAGGCGATTTTGTCCCCTTTGTTCACGGTAAAGGAGAGATCTTTGAACATGGTCTCACCTTCGATGGTTTTTGCAAGTCCGTCTACCTCAAGTATAACGTCTCCACAGGAGCGTTCCGGGTCAAAAACAATGTAGGGGTACTTTCTTGAAGAAATGGGCATTTCTTCAATCGTGAGTTTATCCAGCAACTTTTTACGAGAGGTTGCCTGCTTCGCCTTTGAGGCATTGGAGCTGAAACGTCTGATAAATTCTTTCAGTTCATCAGCTTTGGCCCTGGCTTTTTTGCCTTCGGTTTCCTTTTGACGAAAATGGAGCTGGCTTGCCTGGTACCAGAAGTCGTAATTTCCAACATATACCTGAATTTTACCGTAATCAATATCTGCCATGTGAGTACAGACTTGATTGAGAAAATGACGGTCATGGGAAACGATGATTACTGTATTGTGAAAGCGGGAAAGAAAGTGTTCCAACCATTGTCTTGATTGTATATCAAGCTGGTTGGTCGGTTCATCAAGAAGCAGAATATCTGGATTGCCGAACAGTGCTTGGGCCAAAAGAACCCGAACTTTTTCTGCTCCATCCAGTTCTTTCATATGTTTATGCAACAGGCTTTCGGTGATACCCAATCCGCTGAGCAATACTGCTGCTTCAGTTTCTGATTCATATCCTCCGAGTTCGCCGAATTTAATTTCAAGCTCTCCTGCCCGAATGCCGTCATTCTCGCTGAAATCGGGTTTGGCATAGAGTGCATCTCTTTCAGTCATTACCTTATACAGCTTAAGGTGGCCCGTGATGACTGTGTCTAAAACAGTATATTCATCAAAGGCAAACTGGTCTTGGTTGAGAATGGCAACACGCTGTCCCGGACCTTTGCTAACTTCGCCATGGTCAGGGTCTTTTATTCCAGAGAGAATTTTAAGAAAGGTCGATTTGCCTGCACCGTTTGCCCCAATCAGGCCATAGCAGTTTCCTGGGGTAAACTTAATGTTGACATCTTTGAAAATGACCCTTTTTCCGTAGGAAAGAGCGATGTTGGATGCTGTAATCATTTACGTTCTCATAAAAAAAGCCATCAGGAAAAAAAAATCCTATGGCCGTCATTGTATAGAAAGTAAAAAGGCCCCGCTAAAAGCGGAGCCTTTTTTGTGGTCAGATGCAGCTAGCTTTTACAGCTGAACAACATTTGCTGCAGAAGGTCCTTTGGGACCGTCAACAATATCAAAGCTAACGCGTGCATTTTCTTCCAGAGATTTGAATCCCTGAGCCTGGATTGCTGAGTGATGAACAAATACGTCCTTACCGCCATCCTGCTCAATAAAACCAAAACCTTTTGCATCGTTAAACCATTTTACTGTTCCTTCAGCCATCTTGTAATACTCCTGTGTGGTGGCTCCATTGGGAGCCGCTTTGTAATAAAGTCAAACCACCTTTTGATGGCTCAACGAATTATCTGGATGTTCCAGATAAAAAAAAACTATGAAGAAGTGTTTATACCAAAATCGAAAGAAACACTCTTATTTCTTGTATTTTTATTTCGAGAGTTGTTATTTTTTTGTCGGGGAGCACCTGTATTTTTTATCGAAGCTACCGTTTTTCTACTCTCTTTGTTCAGTTCTTGCACCTTAATAATCTGATTAAGTGGGCGTTGGTTCATCTTTTTACCAAGGATACGCTCAATTTGTGAGATCATCACCTGGTCGCCTCGATCAGCAAAGGTAACAGCCTGTCCACTCTGTTTTGCTCTTCCTGTTCGGCCGGTTCGATGGGTATATGTTTCTGCAGTATCTGGCACGTCGTAGTTGACTACGTGAGAGATATTGGAAACATCAATACCGCGGGCCGCAATGTCGGTTGCGACAAGAACGCTGAATGTGCCGTTACGAAATCCGTCCATGGCTATCCTGCGTTTTTGCTGTGACAGGTTGCCTTGAAGTGAAACGGCCCTGTGTCCCGATCTTTCCAGTTGTTGAGCCAGGCTTCTTGCCTTGTGTTTGGTACGGGTAAAAACAACCGTGCTTGTCATTTCTTTTTCCTGCAGCATCTGCTTGAGCAGGGAAGTCTTCTGTTCCCTGGCAACCCTAATAAGTGTATGCGAGATCGTCAGTGCAGGCGCAGAGTGGTCTATTTGTAGTGTACACGGATCTGTTAATATGTCTTCTACAAGGTGCCGAATCGCTTTAGGCATGGTAGCTGAAAAAACAAGCGACTGCCTTTTATGAGGAAGTTGCTTGACGATTCGACGAATGTCCGGCAGAAATCCTTTATCAAACATATGATCGGCTTCGTCAAGAACAAATGTCTCTACATTCCTGAGGTTAATGTCTTTTTCTGTCAGGATATCAAGCAGCCGTCCCGGACAGGCAACGATTATCTCGGCCCCGGAGCGGATTGCTCTAATCTGTGGCTGTTTACCAACACCACCATAGACAACCACACTTCTAATACCCGTTTTAGCTGCCAGGGTAGTAACGTTTTCGTGTATTTGCTCTGCCAGTTCTCTTGTGGGAGCAACAATAAGTGCCCGCACAGTTTTTCGTTGGCCTGTAAGCAGGTGCTGCACGATTGGCAGGACAAATGCAGCGGTTTTCCCCGTACCTGTCTGGGCAAGTCCTAAAACGTCTTGACCGGCAAGGATGGGCGGAATTGCTTTTGTCTGAATAGGGGTGGGTTGTGTGTAACCGCAGGAATCGATATTGGCATTGATTTTGGGGTGTAGCTTAAAATCGTTAAAACTCATTAAAACTCCGGTGTGAAATTGTATCGCGTAACCGAATAAGTGGTTTTTAAGTGATACAAAATAGTTGCTTTGGCTTTCTTCAAATCAAGTGTAAATAAAAACTTGATAGGGTGCTGAATACCATTGCATTACGGGGCTAACGGGTATCAACACTGTATATTTTTTCTCCTGGTAAGTAAGCAGTACGAACTTCTATGGATGGCACGAACAACGCTGGGTAACAACGAGGCTGCGAGGAAAACATAAATGGACTTAACTTTTGTACTTTTGTAGGAACATTTTGCAACACTATACACGGTTATTTTTTTTATGCAATAGAAAAGTGGTAATTAGTCTTAGTAAAAATGCAGTCGGTGTGAGATGAGGCACTTCTATACTTCGGATACTTTTATTCACGGAGTTTTTTTTTGATGTCAATAATGGGGGTGCCGTCAAGGATGTCAAGCCCTGCAACATCTATATAAGTGTCACGGATAGCGAGAACGTGCAATTCGGATATGGCGATAGGATTGGGGCGTACCGGGCTGCGGGTAGTAAAGACCCCGTGCAGGCCCCGCGATTTGTCTCCCCGTGGATAAACCTGTAATGTGTCCCGGTTGGACAGATGGAGCCAGAAGAGGACGACGATGGTCTGTCCGGGGCTGATCCCTTCCAGGCCTGCCTTGTACTGGGGGAATATCTCTAAGGTGCCGACGCGATCCGATTCGTCAAAGTTTTTCGGTGCATCCCGGCGGTCTTGAATGTCACCATGCAATACACCGATGAAGTTCAGTTGGGCTTGTGATGTCTTCATCTGGCTTTCCATGTCTGTTACCGTTGCTTTCGATCTTTTGAGATCACCAACAGGTAATCTCCTTGCTCAATGACATACTCGGCATCCGGGTTGGAAATAAACGTGCCTCCAGGGCCCTTTTGAATACCGAATACCGTGGTGTTTTGTTCTTTTTTCATTTTGATAAAAGCGTCAATAAATAATTCCCCTGTCATTTCTTCTGGAGCGGGCATGGAATAGAGTTCATTTCCGTATCTGCTACTGAGCAGCTCAGAGATAATGCGACTGATGCCGTGGTCACTGGCCGCACTTGCGATCAGGTGGCTGTTGAGTTCACTGCTGACGATTATCTCGTCTGCGTTGGCTCGCTGGCAATGCTGTTCGTTGGCCTTGTCCACCAACTCCACTACACTGTACACTTCGGGATTCATGCTTTCAACCGTCAGGGCGGTAAGTACCACCTTGGCATCCCTTGCTGTGGTTTCTACCCTATCATCGCCCAGAATGATCACCGTGTTTGCTGTTTCCAGGTTGGCCTTTTGCAGTGTGTCTTCGTTGACCACCCCTCTGACAAAAAGCATATCAGGATCACTGACCGGCTTTTCTTCGATGTCTGCAATCAGGACGATTGGTTTGGAGGCTGTTTGCGGATCTGAGCGCAATTCATTGATAATGGATTTTGCGCGATGGTTCCATTCGCAGATGATAATATGATCGCTGACGCTGTAGTCGCCCATTCCTTTATACTCCTTAAGCCGTATACTTATTAACATGGTTGCCAGACTTGCGCTGAGGATACCCAGCAGCCCGATACCAAAAAACATTATGATAATCGCCAGAATCCTGCCTTCAAGGGTGGAGGGCGATATGTCACCATAGCCAACGGTCGTCAGGGTGACAACGCTCCACCAAAGGCCGCTGGCAAAGGAAACGCCTGGTTCAAAAGAGGCGATTAAATACCCGCTGCATAAAATTATGATCAGGATAACGGCTAGCAGTTTAAGCAGGTTCTCTCGTAAGAGAAACCTGTAAAACTTCAGCAGCTTTATGCCCATCGTCAAAGTCCTTTTTTTGTATTTATTTCCGGAGACGTTTTCGGTTTACCAGAGATCCTCGGAAGACGAACCATTGTCGTGTTTCCATAAGGTCTCAAGCCATTCCTCTTTACTCTCCTTTATTTCCTGCAGCATATCAATGTACTCTTCAGGTTCAATGCGTTTTTCCTCCCCCAGGAACCCGTAGAATTTTTTCAGGCTTGTAATGTTTTCCTTGATGGAGGTAGCAGAGGCCCACATGGCCTTGCGGATGAACCAGTAACCTAAAAAATAATTCAGTTGGTTGATGCCCTCTTCCGGTTGCTGCGGTTCCTCGTACAACAGAAACTCATTGATATAAAAGTCAACGTTGGAAATATGTTTATTGACCGTCTTTTGCGTTAATTTCCTTGCTTCCAGGTTCTCTTGAAAGGCATTCAGCAGGATTTGGTTTGCAGCTCGGATTTTCTCA
>JAUVLX010000368.1 GCA_030600525.1 Desulfobulbus sp.
CCTATCGGCATGGTTGCGGGCGGTGAGCCTGGACAGGCCATGGCCGCTCTGGACTATAGCTGGGGACAGACTTTTTTAGGGACTATCCCTGGTTCCATGGGAGAAACCTCCACTCTTGCCTGTCTGCTTGGTGTTGCCCTCCTGCTTATTACCGGTGTCGCTTCGTGGAGGATCATGCTTTCCATGGTCTTGGGCGGGCTTTTCATGGCTACTGTGTTTTATGTAGTACCTGGAGCAGAAAATCCGTTGTTGGAGATACCGCCTCACTGGCATTTGGTAATGGGCGGCTTTGCCTTTGGGTTGACCTTCATGGCCACAGACCCTGTCTCTGCCGCACAGACAAGGCTCGGTATGTGGATTTACGGGGGCTTTATCGGTGTGCTGGCCATTGCCATCAGGGTGGCTAACCCCGCCTATCCGGAAGGGGTCATGCTAGCAATTTTACTGGGCAATATTCTGGCACCGCTGCTTGATTATTTTGTGGTGCAGGCCAATATTAAACGAAGGATGATGCGTCATGGCTGAAGAATCTGCTTTAAAACCGTTTTATTCGGTATTGGTGCTGGCCTTTGTCTGTTCTTTGTTGGTGGCAGGGGCCGCGGTAGGGCTGCGTCCGCTGCAGGAGTCAAATCGCCAGCTGGATCAGAAAAAGAACATTTTACGTGCAGCCGGTATTTTAAAAGACGATGTCTCTGTGGCTGATCAGTTTAAGGTCGTTCAGACCCGCCTGGTGGAGCTTGCAACCGGTAGCTTTGTTGCCGAGGATCAGCTTTCTCCCCAGCAGTTCAACCAGACCAAGGCTGCCTTTAGTGATGAATTTGGTAGATCGCTTGAGAAAGAAGAGGACCTTGCCCGTCTTTCCCGGATCGAAAAGTATTCGTTGGTGTACCTGATTGCCGGGGGTGATAATGCGATAGAGCAGATTATCCTTCCTGTTCGTGGCAAGGGGTTGTGGTCGACTATGTTTGCCTATGTTGCCTTGGATGCAGATCTGAACACTGTACGCGGGATTAGTTTTTATGCCCACGGTGAAACGCCTGGTCTGGGTGGTGAAGTGGAAAATAAAACCTGGCAAAAAGGCTGGCAGGGCAAAAAGGTGTATGATCAGGAACGGGCAGTTCGCCTTCAAGTGGTTAAGGGCAGCGCCGATACAAGTGGTGAGCAGGCAGCTTTTGAAATTGACGGTCTTTCCGGAGCTACCATGACCTCAACTGGCGTGAGCGATCTGATGCAGTTTTGGTTCGGTGACCATGGATTTAAACCGTTTCTTGAAAGGATGAAAAAAGAGGGAGGTTTCAATGGCTGACCGGAAAAGAGATTTACTCCTACGTTCGATCATTGAGCGCAATCCCATAGCGCTGCTTGTCTTGGGGATATGTTCTGCTCTGGCAGTCACATCCCAGATGACCACTGCTTTTGTGATGTTTATCTGCGTGACCCTGGTGGTAGCGTTTTCCAGTTTGACCATTTCCATTGTCCGGTATCAGATCCCCAACACGGTTCGTATAGGCATCCAGATAACTGTGATTGCCACCTTGGTAATCCTGGTGGATCAATTCCTCAAGGCGTTTTATTTTGATCTCTCCAAGCAGCTTTCGATCTATGTCGGTCTGATTATTACCAACTGTATCGTCATGGGAAGGGCCGAAGGCTTTGCCATGAGCAATCCACCGGTAAACAGTTTTCTTGATGGCATCGGTAACGGGCTGGGGTACGGATTTGTGCTCATGTTTGTTGCCTTTATTAGAGAGTTGTTTGGGTCTGGCACCCTTTTCGGGATTGAAATTTTCCAGTTAACGACCAATGGTGGCTGGTATGAACGGAACGGATTTTTACTGCTGCCGGTGAGTGCCTTCTTCCTGATTTCCCTCCTTATCTGGTTTCTGCGTACCATAGATCCCGTTCAGCAGGAGAAAGCGTAATGGCTCACTATTTTGATATCATTTTTCGATCGCTTTTTATTGAAAATCTGCCGCTGAGCTTTTTCCTCGGCATGTGTACCTTTCTTGCGATTTCCAAGAAAGTGAAAAGTGCTGTCGGGCTGGGGGCAGCGGTACTGGTCTTGATGCTGATCACCGTCCCTATCAACAACTTGCTCCTTAACAAAGTACTTAAGGCCGGAGCTTTAGCCTGGGCCGGTCAACCAAACATTGATCTGACCTTCCTCGGTCTGCTGACCTACATCGGTATTATTGCTGCCATTGTCCAGATTTTAGAGATGGTGCTTGATCGCTTTATTCCCGCTCTCTACAATACTTTGGGCATTTTTCTGCCGTTGTTAACTGTGAACTGTGCCATTCTTGGTGGTACCTTGTTTATGGTTGAGCGTGATCTGGCCTTTGGTGAGAGTGTTGCCTACGGGTTTGGTGCTGGTGGTGGATTTTTCCTGGCTGTGGTCCTTCTTGCAGGTATCAGGGAAAAACTTGAATATGCAGATCCGCCAGCAGGTTTACGTGGCCTGGGAGTGACCTTTATCAGTGCTGGATTGATCGCTCTCGCCTTTATGGGGCTTGCAGGATTTTAATGACGGGCAAGAAATGTATAATCGATATTGTTTGGCTGGTTTGACCACTACCTTTTTGGAGACAGTGCTATGAATGAAATTATTTTTGGGGTGCTCTGTTTTGTGATTATTCAGTTTGTTTTGGTCACTTTGATTGTCGCTGCTAAAAAGGTGCTGTTGCCCGGTGGGGAAGTATCGATCTTGATCAATGATGAAAAGGAACTGACCGTGCAACCGGGAGGCAAGCTGCTGACGACTTTGTCTGCTAATAGTATTTTTCTTTCCTCAGCATGTGGTGGCGGTGGAAGTTGCGGTCAGTGCCGCTGTGTGGTTGAAGATGGTGGCGGGGCAATATTACCAACTGAGCTTTCTGCAATAAAGTCC
>JAUVLX010000262.1 GCA_030600525.1 Desulfobulbus sp.
TGAATGGTCTTGCCAAAGTACTGTACTGTCAGACGTTGCGCCTTGTGAGCTATCAGTTCTAAATGCTCAGCCGCTTTGGGACTGAGTAGGGCAAGAAAATCCATGGGCTGGATTGTATCCTTGGCGACGATACGCTCTATATCATCGTTCATGACCTGGTCAAAAAAATCTGAAAATGAAAAATCTTTGTACTGCTCAACTATTTGATAAAAGGACATGTTATGCTCCTGAATTAGGGATAATAGCAAAGAGTAAAAGTGCCATCAAATCAGTTCAGAAAACCGGTCAACGGTGAGGATGCCCGGGCAGCGGTACTCGTGCCCGCAGCCTCTGCCAGGTAAGCAGCTCGCCCGGCTCGTACTGCCAGGTCAAAAGCGCCACCCATTATCTCGGGATCGTTTGCGGTAGCGATGGCAGTATTGACAAGCACCGCATCAGCACCCATCTCCATTGCTGCTGCAGCGTGAGAAGGGAGCCCTATCCCGGCATCGACCACTATCGGTACTGTGCAGTTTTCAATCAGCATCGCGAGTAGCGGTTTTGTCTCCAGCCCCCGGTTGGAGCCAATCGGCGCCCCAAGCGGCATAACTGCAGCAGCACCCGCAGACTCAAGTCGCTTGGCAAGTGGCAAGTCAGGCAGCACATAAGGCAGCACCACAAACCCTTCTTTAGCCAGTATTTCCGTTGCGTTGAGAGTTTCGTAATTATCCGGCATCAGGTATTTGGAGTCAGCGATTACCTCAATTTTGATAAAATCACCGCAACCAGCCTCCCTTGCTATGCGCGCCACCCGTACAGCCTCTTCTGCTGTGCGTGCACCCGAGGTGTTGGGGAGCAGAGTGACGTTATCGGGTACAAAATCAAGGATGTTTTCTGTTTTTGACCCAACATCAATCCGTCTCAAGGCAACGGTAATCATCTGTGAGCCGCTGGCCTCAAGCATCTTAGGAATCTGGGCGTTTGCGCTAAATTTACCAGTCCCTGTAAAAAGACGATTTGTAAAGATTTTATTGCCGATTTTCAGTCCTTGTTCCACCATGGTTCATCCTCCACCGACGAAATTAAGCAGTTCCAGTCCATCTCCTTCTCGAAGCGTAGTCACTGCCCATTGTTCCTGTCGAATTATTTGGTCATTGTGCTCGATAACCAGGGAATTAAAATCAAGCCTCAGTTCTTTTACCAGTTCAACAATTGTTACAGCATTGCTGGTTTCAACCTCTCCGTTAATGCGAAGCTGCATAAAGTCTCCCCTTAAAACGAAAAAAGCCACTTACCCAAACAGGGTAAGTGGCTAGAAAGTCTCAAAAAAATATAAAAGAATTTTGAAAATTTGTTATTAGCCGCTTCCCTTCGCCGGTATTACCCGGATCAGGTTGTAAGGGTTGGATAGATTCCTCTCAGCAGAGACAGCACCCCTAGCGATGCTTCCTTGTATAAAGGAGCATTTTGGTTTTGTCAATAAAATAACAACATGCCAACAGGAGACGCAACCCTTGTAGTTAGGTGGGTAGTAACCATGCTATTACAACAATTTAACTTAACAAGTTAATGCAAAACCACAACTGTTCGAGGAGCAACTGCCACAAGTGATTAATCAAAAAAATGAAAGAGAAAAAGAGCTGAAGTCATACGCCCATTTTTTTTTGAATCGATCATTGGACTAACTGCGTCCTCGTAAACAGAGTAAATGATATTTATTCGTTTCATCGTCTCCTGAACGGAGAGGACGTCCGACTTGATCTAAAAGTAAGAAATATTGGATTTGTGAACCTGGGAGAAGAGTGCGCAACAGGCACGATTCCGAGTCAAATAATTGTATAAATATGATATGTACCTAAAACGTAAAATCATTTTAAGCAAAAGACGTGGTGGTTTGGTCACATTGCTTTGCTACCGAGAAGAGTGTGTAAATAAAATCGTAATGCTGTAATTAAAAAAAAAGGATCGACATTGATACAAAACAAATTCAATGCAACCCCTTGTCCTTTATGTAACTGTAAAACCTGCGGCCTATTTTTCCAAGATACAAAAAGGGAATACTTGCGTTGTCCACACTGTGAACTCGTTTTCGTTCCACAGTTTTACTGGCTTAATTCCACAGATGAAAAAGCAATCTATGATTTGCATCAGAATTCGCCACATGATGATGGCTATCGGAAGTTTTTATCCAGATTGACCAGCCGGTTACTCAACAAACTTAACCCAAAACAAATGGGGTTGGATTTTGGTTGCGGACCAGGCCCAGCTCTTTCGTACATTCTAGAAGAAAAGGGCCATCAGGTCGATTTGTATGACCCATTTTACTACGATGATCCTTCAATATTTTCAAAATATTACGATTTTATATGTTCCACAGAAGTGGTGGAGCACCTGCACAATCCCTGTGCAACGTTTACCTCATTATTTCATATGCTCAAACAACACGGTTGGTTGGGCATTATGACCAAAATGGTGACTGACAAGCAATCTTTCCAGACCTGGCATTATATCCGTGACATGACACATATTTGTTTCTACAACCATTCTTCATTTGAATATATTGCGAAACGTTTCAATGCAAAAATAACGTTTATCAGTAATGATGTGATTTTGTTTCATAAGATGTAACCATTTGGAAAGACAGTTTTTTTTATAACATCAAACCTCTTTCATGAAAAACTATATGTTAGACTTCCTGTCTTCGCTTTTTATGGGTATTTTTTTCACCTTGGCTTTATGGACACCTTCTCTGGCGATGCCGCCGTTAGATATCAGTACAGCTTCTGTTGCACCGGATTATGCGCGTCCGGAAGGTTGGCTTGCTAAGCCAATAGCTCCTGCGGCCCCGGTGGATGTCTTTTTCGTCTATCCCACGGTTCTGTTCAATGATACCGACTGGATCATGGATACAAAGAGGCCAGACATGCGTGCCGCTGCCAAGACCTCGTTGGACACGCAAGCAATCGTCTTTGAGGGCCAGGCCAATGTTTACGCCCCTCTGTATCGTCAGATGAACATTACCGGGTTTGGTCTTAGCGACACAGAAGCAGCACCTTTGCAAAAAATCGTACACAGCGATGTCTGGCGAGCATTGAACCATTACCTAAAATACGAAAACAATGGGCGCCCATTTTTCCTGGCAGGCCACAGTCAGGGTTCTATGATTCTTGCGGACCTTATGCTTGAGCATTGGGGAGCCATTGGCGCTGAAAACAGATTAATAGCAGCCCTGCTTCTCGGATGGTCCTTAACTTCTGAAGACCTTGCCTCAAACCCTGCGGTGCAGATGTGTGACAAATCAAACCGAACAGGATGTGTCATCTCCTATAACACCATGGCCAAAGGCAGACAGTCGGTTGCGCCAACCCTCAAAAGCGGAGCCTTAACGGTTAACCCTCTTTCTTGGAGCATGGACGGAGTCCTGGTACCTGCAACGAAGAATCTCGGCGCTGTCTTTTTCGATGCTGCTGGTGCGCCGACTACCTACCCGCATTTCACCTCGGCTCAAATCGTTAACAGTGGTTTGATTGTCCAGCCTGAGAATGTTGACCTTGTGACCGTCAAAGGCGGCCATTTCCCAGCAGGGGTTTATCATTCCTTTGATTATTCACTTTTTTCTGAAAACCTCAAAGCAAACATCGCAGAGCGTATCGAAGCTTTTACCCATTAACGCTGTGTATGCTACGAAAAGAAGAGGGGAGGTGGGATACGGGGTTCTAAGCCCAATGGAACCAAAACGTACGCTAAGAATCTGAAACCGAATAGCCCATAGTGTTTCAAAACCGCCTATATGACCGGAAATCAAGATTTCAAAATTGAACCAAACAATTAACGGCTAACCACCCTAAATAACGCTATAAAATAGTATTTATTTACCGATGTGATTCAAACTTGCTTCGGTTTTATTTTTGGGTTATTTTGAATCAAAACTGTACACATTTGATTCACACATTATGACTATTGAAAAATCACAAGAAATGAGGCTTTTCTCTCCCACCGGGGAGAGGTTGTATCTCACCGCCCAGGAGCGCAAGTGTTTTCTAACCGCATTAAATGAAGAGGAAAGGGAAAACAGGATATTTTGTAAAGTTCTATATTATACAGGGTGCCGCCCTTCAGAAGCACTTGAACTTACCCCTAGGCGAATTCTGATAGATTCTAAAGATATTGTTTTTCGCTCCCTGAAGAAAAGAAAGATAGATGGAAAGGGTAGGATGAAACAGCCAGAATTTAGGACTGTTCCGGTTCCTGAAAACCTCATTGATATATTTGACCTTGTTTTTGATGTACGCAGACTCCAGCGGAGACAAGAAAGGCTTAATAAACCCTTTTGGAGTATGAGCAGACCAACAGCCTATCGTCTTGTAAAACGTGTAATGAGCAGGGCAAATATCAAAGGGAAACAGGCTACAGGAAAGGGCCTCCGCCACGCTTTTGGGATTTCGATGCTGGCGGGTCCCAAACCTTTACCTATTCATATTCTTGCTCAACTTATGGGCCATAGCAGCACCAAGACTACAGAGATATATCAACAAGTTATTGGAGAAGAGAAACGTAAACTTGTCCTCGATGCTTGGGAGGATTGACATAAAACAAATGAAATCTACCTGCAAGTAGTGAGTGATAAAAAAAGAAAGATGGTCCTCGATGCTTGGGAAGTGTGCTTTTAAGACCAAAAATAAAGTCAGGAAAACACAAACAACTACTTGTGTATGGTGTTGTGCATGTGTATAATAAAGTGAAAGATACAGGTAAACCCTTATTCATGAGGTGCACATATGCAAGCCACTGAAAAATTAGTTCGTAAACAATACCTAATTGCTCCGCACCAACTAGATAAACTCAAAGTCTTGGCGAAGAAACAAAAGACTTCCGCAGCCGAAGTTGTACGCATGGCCATTGACGCATTTAATCCTGACGTTCCCGCAGAAATGAAAGAATCAGAATTGTTTGATCTGGTGTCCGCAAGGGTTAAAGAGGCGATCAAGGACACTCAGGAGACACGGAATCGTTTGGAAAAGACCTTGGCTGCACTGGAAGGAGATAAGTAATGGCGGGATGGAAAGAGTTGCTAATTGACGTTTTGAAACTCACCGACGAAACCAAACGTTTAAATCAAGATATAGACAAGTTGCAATCTCATGTCGTTGACGTTGATAAACGGGTTGTCCGGTTAGAGACTCTTGTCGAAGTCTCTAAATACCAAGCGACGCAAGCACAATTAACAGGGGGATCAAAATAGCGAGTCCCAGTCGGTGTTGCCATAGCCATCAGCAGCAAAGAGTAAATCCCCCTT
>JAUVLX010000043.1 GCA_030600525.1 Desulfobulbus sp.
ACTGGACAAAGTAATGACAAAATAACAGCGTCGCTTCGCTCCGACCACCTGGCCAGTTTCACTGGGATGGGTGGCCGGAATCACGTGGACTCACTGGCCCGTTTCGACTGGATTAGGTGGCCGGATAGCGTGGAATACGCAATTAAAATTAGACGGTTACCAAATGGATTAATAAGTTGCAAGAAAAGTGTCTAGAATTACAGGTTATTTATCTCTCCTTCCTAAGGAGCTGTCCGTCAATAAGTTGGACAATGTCGCGCTCATGTTTAGGTTAGATTTGGATGATCTAATTGAACAAAGCCGCAGGCGTAGTTACGCTACGTTGAGGACTTTGTGATTGAAGATCAGCCAAAGATGACCTGAAGATGTGATGCGAGATGTTCAAGTTATTTCCAGACAACTCCTAAGCTTGATGGCGGCGCAAAAACTTCGGTCTACGACATCGTAACAAGACTGGCGGTAACTTGAATAAAAAACCGTCCGCCCTCATTTTTCAAGAAAGCTCCGTATACTCTCAATTGGCGTAGAGAGCAATTCGGCCATGGTAACTGCCGTGATCAGAGCTCTTGCAGCATTGGTGCCCACGATTTCCCGATCACAGGGGTAGATATTGGCGGAGGTGTGCAAACAACCGTCGGCCAACTGATTATCGTGCAGCACATTGGGTGAGAGCTGCACCCTTTCCATGGCGCTGATAAAGGGATCATCGCCGATGCAGAGTAATTTCTCCGGCTCCAGAGAGGTGGCGATATGGTCTATGCCCTTGCAGATTGCTTTATAATCCAGATGCGGATCAGCCTCCACCCCACTGATGATGAGCCAGTCCGGCACCGCAATTTTAAGGAGGGTTTCGGCGTCCTTGAGCGAGCGAATCCCGTATTCCAAAATAAGTATTTCTGCCGTTTCCCTCCCCCATAAAGCCTGCATGGCCAGAGATAAGGGAAAAACCATTTTTTCAGCCAGGGTTTTAGGATTTTTTAGACCCAGGATGGAAAGCGGCAGCCCCACTTCGGTATTGTAGGAGAGTTGTGCTCCTCTGGTGTGATGGCAGGTACCCAGGAGATCGACCAGCGTTCGCTTAATCGTGGTCTTGCCTTTGATGCCGGTAATGCCGATAACCAGCACCGGGTTACGCTTGAGATAGTGGCGACTGGCGTACGAAAGCATCACTCGCGCCCCTTTTCCTGATAAAGAGGGTCTGTCTCTCCCCGCCACTACCGGTACAGATTTTTCCTCTGCAGCAACGGATTTAGGTGGCCGCTGCCTTGGCTGACGATGGAAGAAATAATCCTCCAGCCTGTCAAATCCCTCTTCCAAATCCGACATCTCCCTCCCAAAATTAATCCGGAGATGGGACTCTCCGGAAGGACCGAAGGCTACTCCCGGTACGGTGGCAACTTTTGCTTTTTCCAGGATGTCGTAGGCAAGCCGATGGCTGTCACCTGAGTATTTCACAATATCCTTAATCCGGGGAAAAACAAAATACGTCGCTTTGGGCAGCTGATAATCCATCACCTGGGACAGGTCATCCAGTCTGGAGATACAATAATTACGCCTTTTTTTGAACTCCTGGCGAAACTCTTCCAGGAATTCGGCCCCATAGCGCAAAGCACCAATGGCAGCATACTGTGCTGGTACAGGAGCACAAGTAACCATGGCATCGTGAAATTTAACGATCCGGCTAATCCTGTCTTTATCGGCATGAACAAAACCTACCCGCCAACCGGTCATGGCATAGGCCTTTGAGAAAGAACAGGCGCGGATAATCATTCCTCTGGCTTCTGGAATCTGAGTAGCGGAGAAATGCGGTTCATCCACATAGTAGAAATCTTTATACACCTCATCTATGAGGATGGTCAGGTTATGCTGCAGGCATATCTGTACCAATTCCCTGGTCTTTTCCTGAGAAAATAACGTCCCAGTCGGGTTGTTAGGGCTGCAGTAAAGGAGCAGTTTTGTTTTTTTGGTTATCCCCTGCTTAATTTTCTCTACTTGAAAATCAAAATTATTTTCCTCGTCCAACTCAACATAGCGCGGCACACAGCCTGCAATAGATATAGCTCCCAGGTAAGAGGCATAAGAAGGGCTGGGTAGCAGCACCTCATCGCCTGGTGAGGTAAAAGCTAACAGGGTGGCGGTAATCCCTTCGATGGACCCGGCAGTGACCAATATTTCACGTTCTGGATCATACGATAGACCTTCCGTCTCCAAGGACAAAGCGATCTCCTCTCGCAACTCAACGAGCCCGGTGGTGAGCGAATACTTGTCGCAGAGACCAGCGGCGATCTTTTCCTGGGCAAAAGCGATAACCCGTGCAGGTGTGCGAAAACTCGGTATCCCCTGCGCCAGGGAAATAGTATCAGGGACACGGGAGGCTGCAAGTTCCATGGCCTTAATGGGCGAAAGCTCAAATTGTTCGGACGGTGGGGTTTTAGATAGAAAACTCATGGATAAAGAGCACCTCTTTGCGTGGTTGAGAGAACCTTATGTGTGCCAGATTCTGATACTATCTGGTTATTGCAAACAAATCAACGTGTGAACTCACAGGTTTTGCAGCGTCAGGGTATTTCCATGAGCTGTTGTTTCAGGTTTGGGAGGATGAGTGCGACTGAAAATAATGCACAGCTTGACGACTTTACGAAGAAGAACAAAATACCAATGATCATAGGTATCTCAAAGTCAATCGTGCTACAAGATTACTTGAAGGGAAATGTACTACAAGGATAAGGGCACCTTCATATAAAAAGGTGCCCTTATGGAATAGGACAAAATGGCTTACGCCATGAAATTATTCAGCAGTGGTGGGATCAATCATTGTCTGCACAGTAGCGACGCTGTTAGCAGGAAAACCGCCTTGTTCTGCATGTTTCCGTACGGAAGCTTCATCCGGTGCAATATAGACACAATATATTTTATCATCCGTTACATAGCTCTGAACCCACTGGATTGTTGGGCCCATTTCCTGCAGCACCCCACAAGATGTCTGAGCGATAGACTTTAATTCCTCAGCAGTTAAGTTCCCGGCTCCTGGGATTTCACGTTCAATTATGTACTTTGGCATACAAGCATCCTCGTTGTTATGAATAGGAACTATTCATAATTTATTGAAGGTGGCATAACGGGGTAAGCAGAAAAACACCCATGCCTGTCGAAAAGATATCGACACTCAACCTCTTTTCTATCTACACAGAAACGCTATCCTCCACAATGGATATATCTTCCATTCTCACTAAAGAGTTATACAGCAGCGATTTTTCAATTCTTAAAAGCACTTCTTCATTCAAGACCACACAGCGATGGCCTGGAAGGAAAAACGAGAGAAAAGAAGAATGATGTTTGGATAGTATCTTCTTAAGACTGCCAAATTGCTTTCCACTGAAACACTGCTTGACAACGTTACTCTCCCGAATTAATTGTGCATATGCGCATCTAGTAATTTTTCTCAATTAGCAAAAGGAGTTACCATGTGGAAAGCACTTTTCAAGGTCCATAAAAATCTCATCAAGGCCATCCCGGTCATGCTCGTGGCAGGGTTTGTATTCGGCAGTGTTACTGATCCTGGATTTACCGTTCGCCTCAAAAGCCTGATCATGCCACTGACCTTTCTCATGGTCTACCCGATGATGGTCACCTTGAATGTCAACCACCTCCTCCACGGGTTGAAGAACGTCAAGCTGCAGGTAGTGACCCAGATTATTAATTTTGCTGTCATCCCTTTTGTTGCCTACGGACTAGGGCGTCTCTTTTTTGCTGATCAACCCTATCTGGCCCTTGGGCTTTTACTGGCCGCCCTCCTCCCAACCAGCGGCATGACCATCTCCTGGACCGGTTTTGCCAAGGGTAACATGGGGGCAGCCATCAATATGACCATCATCGGCCTCACCCTAGGTTCCATTGCCACTCCCTTTTATGTCCTTGCCCTGTTAGGGGCGGAAGTGGATGTCAATATCATGATGGTGATAAAACAAATTCTCTTTATCGTTTTCCTCCCCATGGCCTTGGGTTTTGCCACCCGCCAATATCTGCTCAAAAAATATACCCCGCAAGGTTTTAAGCAGAACCTTGCACCGCGCTTTCCTGCTCTCTCCACGGTCGGAGTCCTGGGCATCGTTTTTGTGGCCATGGCGCTCAAGGCGCGAACCATCCTCAGCGAGCCTTCCCTGCTGCTGCTAATTTTTATCCCGCTGCTGCTGATCTACCTGCTCAACTTTTCCCTTTCTACCTTTATTGCCAAATTCTTTTTCAACCGTGACGACGGTATAGCCTTGGTCTACGGAACCGTGATGCGCAACCTCTCCATAGCCCTGGCTATTGCCATCAACGCCTTTGGCGAGGCCGGTGCCAATGCTGCCTTGGTTATTGCGGTTTCCTACATTATCCAAGTGCAGTCTGCTGCCTGGTATGTCAAATTTACTGATCGCGTTTTCGGCCCTGTTAGCAAATAGGAAAGAGCCAACTCAAAAAAGTGCTGTCAGTAACAACAACCACCAAACCACTGTTACTGACATCTTGCCTTTTACCTGCAGCCACTTACTGTCATCCCCTTCTCCAAGGATTTAACCATAAGTTCCCGCACAACTATTCAAGCAATCAGCAGGCCTCCAGTCCTGCCGATTCTACAAATAAAGCCTACTACGAGCCACATTCTATCCAACTGCCTAACTTCAGAGATCTTTGCCAGCATATGAAAGAGTCTTGCCGTTGAGCGACCAGCTACCTATAACGGCGTAGACAGCGACTTCCTTTTCACATCGAACACCTGATCGTCAATTTTTGTTTTTGGTTGAAAACAACCACCACACCTGCTCCAAATGCACCACATCTCCCCTTGAACCTTTAATGGTTTTAAATTTAAAATTCCAATTTTAATGAAATAGCAGCTAGTTAGAAAGATTCCTTGGTTATGGCATAAAACATGCTGAGATTATGTGACATATTAATATTTCATCATTTCAAAACGCATTACTGAAATATAAAAACATGAAATTGTAGAGCGTTAGGCGAGGTCAACATCATGGATAGGGTCCCTACATATAAGGCCATCTTAAAAAATTGTTTTTGCGCCCATTCTCCCGGAATCTACGCTTACCCCATTATGCTCAAAAATTTTGACTCTGAGGAAGTGAAGACTCAGATATCACCAATATGTCGGTGTTTTTTCCACATACCTCCGAGTCAGGGCTTCGCTGGTTTTAAACGAAATATCTAATTTTCAAAGTATCCATAAAAAGAGGTGTACGATGATTATGAATTTCAGCATTTGGCCATCCAAAGCCCTTGCACTTGGCTTTACCATTTTTCTGTTATTTCTGGTGTCAGAATCCCAAGGTGGTCCACCGGGGATCATAGGAGAGAGTCAAACAAATAACGGTGTTGTCGGTTGGACAGGCAGTACTAATAAAAGCGGTGTATATGGCCACAGTCAGGCTGGTTCAGGTGTGACAGGGCGTAGTGACGAAAAATCGGGCGTAGTCGGTTGGACAGGGGCTGCAGACTCTCCCGCCGTCCTAGGACATACGGCTCGTGGCAATGGTGTAATAGGCCGTAGTGACAACAACGATGGTGTTGTAGGTTGGACTGGGAGCCACGAGAAAAGCGGCGTATTCGGCCATAGCCCGAAAGGGGTAGGTGTTGCTGGAATCAGTGGGGGAAATGACGGCCTGCTGGGGGTGACCCAAAGCAACGAACCGGGGCACGCTGGTATACGAGCTAGAAATGAAGGCAATGGCCCCGCAGCTTTCATTGAAGGCGATTTATTTGTCACTGGGGCCATTCGCGGCGACATTGGCCCCAAGGGTGGCGCACCGTTTCCCAGACCCGCTTACGATAGCGGTTGGGTCACAATATCCAAAACGGGGACCTTAGTGGGAGTGGATAAAGTTATGAATATTGACCACAATCTGGGTGAAAATCCAGACAACTACGTCGTCGACCTCCAATTTCGCAGCAAAGCACTAGGAGTACACCAATACCATTCTGGAGGTACTAATTTTACCAAAGGTTCACTTCGTAAAAATAATGTTCACAATGGTGCCTGGTGGACGCGTTTAACAGACAAGAGTATCACCGTACACCGTGGTTCGAGTGATAAGTACACAGAAGAGTTGCGCGTCCGCATTTGGGTCTATAGGTAAAAAATCCTTTGATTCAACAAATCCATATAGGCGAAAAATCAAATCTTTGGTGGCACGCAAGATCCATTAAACGAATATGCCGATTGTATTGGTTTGATCGAAGATTTACGAACCCCTCTCTATAAAAAATCAGGGCCATATCTAAATGACGCGAGTTTAAGGCATTTTTTTAGCATAAAACCGGCTGGTACTATTGGTTAAAAATGTTATTTTTAACCATGAAAAACAGAGCAAATTCAACACCTATGTTACCCGGTTTTCATCTGCCACGTCGAGGAAGGAAACCTCGTTCAACTCAATAGGTATTCGCAGACAAAATTGCCTTTCTCAAGCAAAATTCATTCAAATAAACTGGAGGCATATTTGGCTGTTTGGCTACTTTATTCCTAAGAAACAAACGGATCAGAGCAAAATTATTTTTTCCCTTTACACCACCCAACATATTTAAAATTACTCTGACCCCATTAGACCATAATAAGTACGTCAACTGCCAACCGTATTTTTACCAAACACCCGTAATATTATAATTACTTTGAAATTACCAAGCGAGAAGAGCACCTTGTAAACATCCGATTTTACAGCACAAGTGTAGAGTCGTGAGGCAACAGTTCATATCACATGGATACGGCGTAGAAATACCATTTGAGATTGCAATTGCTTCAGGTCATTCTTGGCGTTTTCTGACAACAGGCCAGTCAACATATAGTGGAAAGATATTGACTAGTGCAAATAAATCTGACCCCTTTTTTCGGTTGCCAAAAAGAGATGTTACAAGCTACCGCACCAATAATGGGGGACACAAAAAAAATAATAGAGGCAGAGCGGAATATTTTTTTCCTTTCTCCCACTCAACATATTTAATATTACTTTGACCCCCACCATTTCTGAAGCCCTTGCCGCAGCTGTGCTGCTGACCATTGAAATGCTGAGCATTGATTCCGAACGGGTCAACGTCAATGGCGGAGCCAGTGCGATCGCCTATCCCATAGGTGCCAGTGACGGCAGGTTGGTTGCAACGCTTATCCGCGAAATGGAGAGCAGGCAGGAACGATATGGTGTGGTTACCCGCTGCATAGGCGACGGCGAGGCAGTGGCAGCGGTGCTGGAGCGAACATGAGTGCGTGTTCGCCGATGCACGGGAAAGGGATTTCGGTAGCTCCTCACTCAAAACAGCACCATTGATCCTTTGCATCGAAAAAACAACTGCATCCACTCGAAAATGTGATAGAATAGTACTATATAGAGCCACAGGGAGTTGCAAGTCAACAGGAACCTTTTCGCCTGAAACATGGTTCGCTATTTCGACTCAATGCTCCTGCAAACGAACCGTTGCCAGGGAGATACGACCATGACTCTGAAGTTGGCATATTTCAAAATCAATGACATCGTTTTCGGCCAGGAAACCGCTGTGGACGGGTCAACGCTGGTTATTAACCGGAAGGCCCTGGAAAACTCCCTGAAATCAGCGGATAAACGAATCAACGCCGTTGGAGTCCACACGGCCAGGCCCGGAGATTCCACCCGGATACTCTGTGTGAAAGACGTCATCGAACCACGATGCAAGGTTAACGGCACCGAAATTGGAACAGGCCGTACCCATATCCTGAAAAATGTTACGGTAGTGACCTGCGGAAAAATCGTTGGTTTCCAGGAAGGTATTATCGACATGACCGGCCCGGGCGGTGCACACACCCCCTTCTCCGGAACACTCAACGTCGTTCTGGAGATCAAGGTTGTACCTGGTTTATCCCCCCACGAGCATGAGGAGGTTGTTCGCCTAACCGGGCTAACGGCCGCTACACTTCTCGCAGAAACCTCCATAAAGGAGAATCCGACCCGCGTAGAGACCTACCCGCCCATTGATGCCTTCGCTGTCCCCTCCAGTCTGCCGCGCATTGCCTATGTGTACATGCTGCTCAGCCAGGGACTGCTGCACGACACCTACGTGTTAGGAAAAAATGCCAAGCAGGGGCTTCCCCGCCTCCTTGCACACACCCTCCTGCTGGATGGGGCGATTACCTCAGGAAACTGCGTCAGTGCCTGCGACAAGAATACCACCTACCACCACCAGAACAACCCGGTGCTGCGGGAACTGCTGCTGCAGCATCACAAGCGTATTTCTTTCGCCGGCGTGGTGTTAACCAACGAGCCGGTAAGCCTGGATGCCAAAAAGACATCAGCGCAACAGGCCGTTGAACTGGTGCGGGCACTCAAGGCGGATGGCGCACTTATCAGCAAAGAGGGGTTTGGCAACCCGGATACCGACCAGATGTTGCTCATTCGCGGATTGGAGGAAGCCGGCATCCCTACCGTTGCCCTGACCGATGAATATGCCGGTACCAATGGTGGTTCGCAGTCGCTGGCAGATGCAACCCCCCAGGCAATTGCCATGGTTTCGGTCGGCAATGCCAATGAGCGCATCCTCCTCCCCCCGCTGGAACGGCTGCTGGGTCCCATCAGCGATCTGAGTAAGCTCGCTGGTGCCTACCCGCACAGCCTGCATGATGACGGCAGCCTGGAAGTTGAACTCCAGGCAATTATCGGCGCAACCAACGAACTCGGCTTGCAAACCTTGCGATGTAGGGAGGTCTGAATATGTCCACCCGGTACACAATCATTCACTGTCTCAATCAATTTTTCGGCGGCATAGGCGGAGAGGAACAGGCTAATATCCCCCCTTGCCTCTTTCCGGGACCAAAAGGTCCGGGGATGTTGATACAGAAAGAATTTCCGGAAATTGAGATTGCTGCCACCCTTATCTTTGGCGACAACTACGTCGCAGAAAACCCTGAAACCGCGATCAGGGAAATCCTCAGTCTGCTTACCCCGCACTGCACGGAAAACAGACCAGATCTGCTGGTCGCCGGACCGGCATTCACTGCAGGACGATACGGTATTGCCTGCGGCGCAATATGTGAGGCAGTGCAGGAAGAGCTGGACCTGCCTGCGGTAACCGGTATGTACCCTAACAATCCGGCTGTTGAGCTCTATCGCCAACACACCTTCATTGCCCGCACCAGCGAAAATGTCATGGGGATGACCGATGCGATCCGCAACATGATCCCCTTGGGACTTAAGCTGGTCCGTCAGGAGGAAGTCTGGCCGGAGAAAGACGGCTATCTCCTGCAGGGAAGACGAAAAAATATATTTGCCCCTGAAGCAGGGGCCAAACGAGCGGTCACTATGCTGTTGGCCCGCATGAACGGGGAACCCTTTACCACCGAATATCCGATGCCGGTCTTTGATCGGGCGGAACCGGCCCCGCCGATTGAGGATATGAGGCGAGCCAGACTGGCTCTGGTCACCTCAGGAGGTATTGTGCCCAAAGGCAACCCGGATAGGATTGAAGCGGCCAGTGCCCAGCGTTTCGGCACCTATTCCCTCGAAGGGCTGCATGCATTCAGCGCACAAACCCATCAAACCGCCCATGGGGGCTACGACCCCACCTATGCCAATGAAGACCCCAACCGGGTACTGCCGTTGGATGTGGTTCGCGAATTGGAGGCCGAAGGAGCGATCGGTTCTCTGCATGAGTATTACTATGCTACCGTCGGCAATGCCACCTCAGTGGAAAATGCCAGGAAGTACGGGCAGCAAATCGCCAAAGTCCTGGTGGCCGATGGGGTGCAGGCCGTAATCCTCACCTCCACCTGAGGAACCTGTACTCGTTGCGGTGCAACGATGGTCAAGGAAATAGAGCGCTCGGGCATCACCGCGGTGCATGCCTGCTCCATCGTCCCCATCTCACTCACGGTGGGCGGCAACCGGATTGTGCCGACCATTGCCATCCCTCACCCCTTCGGCAACCCGGATAAAAGCTTTGAAGAAGAAAAGGCGCTGAGGAGACAACTGGTAGAAAAAGCGTTGCAAGCCCTGCAGACGCCGATTGAGGAGCAAACCGTTTTCGAATGAGACGACGATCGGACCGTTGAAGTTGTCCGACTCCGGTGACGCTGCCGACCTATTCCCCGCGGGACTGCTCCAATATACGACGAATCTCCGCCCAGAATGCGTCCTCGATTTCCAGCTCGTGCATCGCCATCTGCTCTTCCCACACCTCGGGGGGAATGTACTGTTTGAGCTCCAGGATATGATAACTTTTCAAGCCAAGCGCTACCCCACCGAGGGCACCGGCAAAGCTTGGATCTCCGTCACGAAAGGTTCGGGCCATGATTTCCAGGGTGACGGGTTGATTCAAGCCAAACACCACCAGCAAATCAGCTGTCCCATACTCTTCGGCAACCTTTTTCACCTCTTCCTGTTCTGCAAGACCTGCAGCGCCTGCTGAGGTTCAGACAAAACAGGCAGTATTTTCATAGACCACTTCAGCTCCGGCCGCTTTAAGGCAGGTCGTAACCGTTGTGGCTGTAATATCGTCCCGTTCGCCAAACACGATAATTTTTTTCCCTTGTAACATGACAGCCTCCTATCAATTGATTGAAGCAACCGGCGAGGTAAAAGTTTGCCCGCCGCCGGTTCCCTGTTGCACCCTAACCACTTTATCTCCCTGATTTGGTTCTTTCTGCGAGCTGCGGATTACGCTCCAGGATAAAGGACACACCGTCGAATAGGTTGGTGCAGCGGTTGAGAAAAATACTTGCCTTTGCCAGGAACATCACCCTCCTCACCGAACCGGTACGCATGGCCTCCATGGCATGACCCACATAAGGAACGGCCGACGGAATATGCCCCTGAGTAGGCGCAAAACCTGGCATGCCGATGGCGGCAATCCAATTCTCCATTTCCCCCTTTTCCAACGCGTGGGAAAGGACGGCCATGGCCGCGATCTTGCGGTAGTTTTTTTTCACCACATCGCCTGATCCTGAAAATTCGGTGATTTCCGGGTTCTGTAGTTCGGTTGCGTACTTATCGATATCGGTGAAGCGTAAGCCAAGGTTGCGCAGCGGTTCCAGGAGATACGATCGATAGACTGACTCCTCCGAGGTACTGGCGCCAATGGGAACCTTACCCACGGCTCCCGGCTCAAGCCGGAGCACAGGACTGACATTGTCATCTCGTGTGACCAGGAAGGCCATAGACGCAAGACAATCTTCCAGGATAGACCTTCTCTGAGCAATGAATGGCTCAAATTTCATTCCCAGTTTAGCCAACGACCCTCCCCCAACCACCACGATGCGTTCATGCACTCCAGCCAGCACCAGGCAACCAGCAAGGATTATAGCGGAAGCAGGTGCGGCGCAAAAATTCTTCACATCCACCCCGGAAGCGTTCACACAGCCGCACATTTCGCCAATGGCCTTTGCCATGCCGCCGCCACCTCGCTGATAACGATCCCCGCACGCCTCCTCTCCGCAGCTGATCACGAAATCAACCTCCTCCGGCCCGATGTCTTCCCGGGATAACAGCCATTTCAGGGCCAAGGCACCGCTTGCTTTGGCGCACAAGTTCTCCAACAGATCATGCGCAGCCAGGTTTTCATCATCCATTCCCTCAGCGCGCTCATCCCTGTGAAAAAAACCATACAACACTCCCTGATGATAGATCGGCAGTGCCTTGGGTGGCGGGTCACCCGGCCGGTCCTTTTCTGCCTGCCCAATGGCTTCGGCAGCCTGAGGGCCAAACAAAGGGTGACCGCGCAGCCTGGATTTTAAGGTACCGGTGTGATGACCGTCGGTCCGGAAAAGCGGTGGAGTGAGAATATCGGCGGCCTTGAGCAGGGCCAGGAAGAACTCTTGGTCTACTATCTCGCCAAATTTACCGACTTGTTTCTCTTTTTCCGCCTCGGCGTGCCCGTGGTAGTGGTACCAGGGACGAGGGATTCTGGCCAACTCCTCCGGAGTGGAGTTTCCCAGAAAGGTCTGGTTGGGGGGATAGCTGACCGCTTCGGAATAAGAGCGGAGGAAATCGGCAATGTGTTGCTCAACAGCCGGATTGTTGGCGATCTCCCTACGTGGTTTTGAGCCATAGCGAACCAGGTCCGGAACATGGGCCAAACAATAGGAGCAATTGCGGATAACAGGATATAATACCATAGGCTTTTCCTCCCTCTCTCCTTTCATTATCTCTGCATATTTTTGACGTTGTCAATGAAAATAATGCCGTCAGAGCAAACGACTTGAAGGTGGAAATTTGCTTTACAAAAGGCTGTACAGTATACTTTGTATAGAAATGAAGGAAAGAACAACCCTGGGACGCATGTCTTACCGATTTTTCTCCACCCTGATTGTAACGTTGGTATTTTCCACGGTCCCATAAACAGGAAGAGGCAACGACGTACAGATGAAACGGATACTGATCACCGGTGCAACCGGTCAGATAGGCACTGAACTAACGCCCGCCCTGCGCAGCAAGTTTGGCAACGATAACGTTCTTGCTGTTGGTCATAAACGCCGACCTGATTGGGACATCCATGCAATAGGGCCATATTTCTCCCTGGATATCAGAGACTGTCAGGGTCTGGAGACGATCGTGGTAGCACACGAGGTGGATACGATTATTCACCTCGTGTCCCTGTTATCGGCAACCGCTGAAACAAAACCGCAACAAGCCTGGGACATCAACATGAACGGGCTGATCAATGTCCTGGAAATTTCTCGCCGGCAGCAGTGCGCAGTCTTTTTTCCCAGTTCCATAGCTGCGTTCGGTCCATCGACCCCCTCTGACAACACCCCTCAGGATACGATTCAACGCCCCAACACGATGTACGGCATTACCAAGGTCTCCGGCGAACTGTTATGTGATTACTATTACCAGCGCTTCGGGGTCAACACGCGCGGCGTTCGTTTTCCGGGCTTGATCTCCCACAAGGCAATGCCCGGCGGCGGCACTACCGACTACGCGGTTCACATCTTTTATGCCGCCCTGCGAGAGCAGCATTATGTCTGTTATCTCAGGCCAGATGCCCGGCTTGACATGATGTATATGCCCGATGCGCTTGCGGCAATCATGCAGATAATGGAGAGCGATGTAACCACCCTTGCCCACCGCAACGGGTTTAACATTACTGCCATGAGCTTCACACCGGAACAGCTTGCCGAGGAGATAAAAAAACACATTCCCGGCTTTACCATCAGCTACACCGTTGATCCGATACGACAGGCTATCGCCGATTCCTGGCCGAGCCATATGGATGACAGCGCAGCCCGTGCAGAATGGCAATGGGCTCCGCAATATGACCTGGCAGCGATGGTACGGGGAATGCTCGACAGACTTTCCGGACGACTAGCCACCCACAGGGAGTAGAGGTCATGTCTTTGCAGCATATCGAACTCAATTTTACAGAGCAGTTGGCGGTATTAAAGCAGAAAGGGGTCCTGAAAGGTAAAGAACAGATCATCACCGGTATTGAACCGGCCCATGATGGTTTTGGTCCCCGATATACGCTGGCCGACACCGGCGGACGTCTCTTTTTACGCATGAATGCAAATGGCTACCTTGGGCTGGCACTCCACCCACAGGTAATCGATGCCGAGAAAGCGGCTGCAGAACAGTTTGGTTGCGGCCCGGGAGCGGTACGGTTTATCAGCGGTACCTATGAAATTCATACGGAACTCGAAGCTGCGCTGGCAGATTTTCACGGGCGCGAAGCAGGGATGCTTTTCAGTAGTGCCTATGCGGCAGTTACAGGCATTTTACCCCAGCTTATCAGCCGCCACACCCTGGTGATCAGCGATAACCTGAACCACAACTGCATCATCAATGGTATTCGTCTGGCCCAACCGGCGGCAAAAGCACTCTATCCCCACCTGGACATGGATGAACTTGCAACCCTGCTGCAAACCAATCAGAGGGCATACCAAAGAGTTGTGGTAGTGACTGACGGCATTTTCAGTATGCGCGGCGACCATGCGCCCCTGGATGCGATTGCTGCCCTCTGCCGCCAGTATGAAAGCGGCTACCAGGAAGGAGTCATAACCGTAATCGATGATTCGCACGGCGTAGGAGCATTAGGCGAAACAGGTCGCGGCACGGAGGAATATACCGGGGCCAGTGCTGACCTGTACATTGCCACCCTGGGCAAGGCACTGGGGGTGAATGGTGGGTATGCAGTCTCCAGCAAAAAGGTAATAGATTTCCTCAGGGAGACATCCCCCTTTTACATCTACTCCAACCCCATTACGCCTGCCGAGGCAGCGGCGGCGATGGCAGCTCTGAATATACTCAACAGTGATCAGGGCATAAAGTTGCTTGAAAAAACGCGAACCCTGTCTGCACGCCTCAGGCAGGGGTTGGCAGATATTGGGATCGAAACCATCCGGGGCGAGCACCCGATTGTACCGCTCCTCGTTCGGGATACAGAAAAAACCGCAGATATGGTGCATTACCTCTTCGAGCGCAATGTGCTGGCGACCGGCCTTAACTACCCTGTAGTGCCAAAAGGGGAAGAGGAAATACGGCTGCAAGTGACGGCAAGCCATACCGCAAAGGATATAGAGTATCTCCTTCAGGTCCTGGCCGATTTCACCTGATCGGCAGGCTGGTCGCCACCGCCGAATTTTTCCCAACCGCTTGCATAGCATTATTCAAGGAGGCAAATATTCCTGGCCGCGCAGATATCTTTCAACTCCTTCGGCCACACCGAGACTGTCACCTCTCCGAGGTGGGCGGTACGCAGCAGGTACATGAATGAACGTCCTAGCCTGTCCGATGCCGCCGCCGATACTCAGCGGAATGGCGTCATGTAGAATAGCCTGGTGGTACGGTAAATGAAGCATCTCCTCCTGCCCGGACATCTTGAGCTGGATCTTCAGGGCCTCTTTTGTTACCCGAATCCCCATCGACGACAACTCATGCCGTCTTTTAGTCACTGGGTTCCACACCAGGATATCCCCATTTAAACCGTGATACTGCTCCCCGTTCCTGGTGACGGTTTCTGTCGCCCAATCATCATAATCTGCAGCACGCAACTCGTGGGGGTACCCGTCTTTCAGGGGCCAACCGATGCCGATTATGAATACCGCCGGCGCATGCTCTTTAAGCAGCCGGTTTTCTCGCTCTTTTCGTGGTATATCCGGATAGAAATCAAGGATTTCCTCAGCATGAATAAAGACGATCTCTTCAGGAAAATCGGGATAATTTGCGGCTTTCAACTGGGGATACATGTCCTGCACCATGCTACCTGCACCGCGTATCACACCCCAGATACGGGTCACAACCTCCTTAAGGAACTCGAGTGTGCGCTCTTCTGGACCAATGGCCAGCTCCCAGTCCCACTGATCCACATAGGCACTATGGTCGTGATCGAGAAAGTAGTCCTTGCGAATCGCCCGCATGTCCGTGCATATCCCCTCGCCGTGATGGCAGCTGAATTGTTCAAGCGCCATACGCTTCCATTTGGTGGCTGCCTGGACAACCTGGGC
>JAUVLX010000216.1 GCA_030600525.1 Desulfobulbus sp.
CGATGGGCATGTTACGCCAACTGGAGTTCTCTCTTTTTGACTTTAAACTGCAACGAAGAATGAAAAAGAATCAATATCAAGGATAGATACCGCATGCGAAACCTCCAACACAGTTGAGATAAATCTGTTTTCAAATTTCATGTGTAAATTTTTATAAGCCCAATATCAAAAAGACTAATTATCAGATGTATAAATGCAATGTTGTACTTAATAATTACACCTATTTTCTAATTCATCGAGTGCCTGTACTCTGCGAGAGTTTGCCTAAAAAATGGCTCTTTGCAAAAGGTATTTTCTACGGTAAAAGAAATGCGAGGTTGTTATATTTTTATTTTATTAGGTGGGATTTTTTTTAAAAATCCTCGTCGGTACAGTAGCGGTCTGCAAACATATAAGCTACCTTCACACTAATTTCAGACAATACAGTAACGGCAAAATCCAAAACTATTCCCTATAGATTTCGAAATAAATTACATATTTTCGGCCAACCGAGAAACAAGGAGAAAAAATGGAAGACCTGCAACAAAATGACATTGAGATATATGAGCTTATTCGCCAGGAGGAGCTTCGGCAAGCTCAGAAAATAAGGCTGATTGCATCTGAAAACTACGTTTCCTCTGCTGTAATGGAGGCAACCGGTTCGGTGTTTACCAACAAATATTCAGAAGGTTACTCAGGAAAGCGGTATTACGAAGGCCAACAATATGTTGACCAAATTGAAGATCTGGCCATCAAGCGCGCTAAAGACCTGTTTGGTGCTGAGCATGTAAATGTACAACCCTATTCCGGTTCGCCAGCAAACCTTGCTGTCTATCTTGCTTTTTTGAAGCCAGGAGACACCATCCTAGGCATGGCCCTTCCCCATGGCGGCCATTTGACTCATGGTTCAAAGGTGTCTATTTCCGGAAAATATTTCCACGCCGAATCATATAGTCTCGACAAAGGAACAGGTAATCTGGATTACGAAGCCATCAGAACCAAAGCCAAGAATTGCCAGCCAAAAATTTTAATTGCCGGACACTCTGCATATTCGAGAATTCCCGATTTTAACGAATTCAGAAAAATTGCTGATGAAGTCGGTGCATTGTTACTAGTTGACATGGCACACTTTGCAGGATTGGTTGCAGGTGGAGCGCATCCTTCACCCATCCCCTTTGCTGACGTAGTGACGACAACCACCCATAAATCACTTCGCGGCCCTAGGGGAGCGATGATCATGTGTAAAAAGGAACATGCCCTGGCAATAGACAAGGCTGTTTTTCCTGGTATCCAAGGTGGCCCGCATAACAGCACAACGGCGGCCATAGCAGTTGCACTGAAAGAGGCATCAACAGACGATTTTAAAAACTATGCGGCACAGATTGTAGCCAATGCCAAAACACTGGCATCGACCTTAACTGCTAAAAGTTTCAATCTGGTCACTGGCGGGACCGATAATCACCTGCTATTGATTGATCTGACCAACAAAGGAGTAACAGGTAAGGTTGCAGCCAAGGCCCTTGATGCTGCCGGGATAGTACTTAACTACAACTCTGTACCATTTGACACACGAAAACCTTTTGACCCCAGCGGAGTAAGACTAGGAACGTCCGCTGTTACCTCTCGAGGTTTTAGCGAAAAAGAAATGGTTCAAACAGGGGAATGGATTAACGCTATTATCGCTGATCCTGAAAACGTCACCCTCCAACAGGATATTGCAGCAAAAGTTTCAGCACTTTGTGCACAATTTCCTGCTCCAGGCCTCGAACATTTAAGCAATAAGTAAGCGTTCGTTCTTCAATCAAAAAAAAAGAGGTCACCATCAGGTGACCTCTTTTTTTTCATTTTTTATAGGCTAACAGCCAGCCCATTTGCTTACATAATAGTCTGAACGATGATTCCCGCAGTTTCAATAAGTTTTGCTGGCAGTGCTCCCATCAAAATAATCATTATCACAAGGATGATACTTGTAATTTTTATTATTGGATCGACATTTATTGCTCTTTCATCTGCAGGATCGTCCGTGTAGGCAACTTTGACAACGGAAAGATAGTAGTAGATGGCAATAGCGGTATTGATTGCTGCCAAAATAACGACAACAAGATGTCCATGCTGCAAAGCTGAGGTAAGCAAGAAAAATTTGCCCATAAATCCTACAAAAGGTGGGATTCCTGCAAGGGCAAAAAGACTGACAGCCAGAACAACGGCCAGGAGAGGTTGACGTTTATGGAGCCCGGCAAGGTCTGTAATCGCAAGGTTTTCTCCATCGCGGGAGACCTGGCAAATAACAAGAAAACAAGCAAGATTCATTAACACATATCCAGCAATGTAATAGACAGCCAGACCGTATCCATCTGCTCCCATGGAAAGTAACCCAAGCATAATAAATCCGGCATGAGATATGCCTGAAAAGCCAAGCATTCTTTTTATATCTGTCTGTACCAGAGCACTGAGGTTACCATAAAACATGGAACAAACAGCTATTACCGATAGAAGTTGAATGAGAAAATCAGGTTGACCTGTAGGCAGGGTCATAAAACGAATTAAAAGAGCAACAGCACCTAATTTAGGAACTGTAGCAATAAAGCCAGTCGTCTCATTGCTCGCCCCCTGGTAAATATCAGGCACCCAGAAATGGAGGGGAAACACGCCGAGTTTATAGAAAAATCCAGACATAACCAATAGCACGGCGATAAGCACAGCAGGCTGATCACCTATGGCTTGCAAAGCAGGAATAATATCCGCAAGATATGTCGACCCTGTGAGGCCAAAAAGGTAACTCATGCCATATAGCAGGAACCCGGTAGCCATAACTCCGAAGAGGATATATTTAATACCGGCCTCCATCTGTACCCTGACACCTGTTCGATCGTCTCGTAGAGGGACCAACAAGTAGAGTGCAAAAGAAGAAAGTTCCAGCGAAATAAAAATAGCAATGAGTTCAACCGAACTCACTAGCATCATCAGGCCAAGTACACTTAGGAGTAAAAACATTGTGTACTCAGGCCTCACCTCGTCACTAATACCCTTAAGGTTCTGACCGAAAATGATAACAATGGTAAAGGCAAAACTGATCAGCAACTTGAACATCTGAGAATAACTGTCTACGGAGTAGGAACCATAAAACAGCATCGACTGCTGAGAAAAGGTCAAACAAACGGTAATAAAGGTCAAAAGACCAATAACCATGCAGCTCAGTTGTTGCAGCCGAATATCCGGGGTTTTAAAAAGGCTGACGACGAAATAAAAGAGTGCGCCTGTTGTCAGCACAAGTTCAGGAAGAATAGCCATCATAAAAAAGCCTTACTTGATTGTTCATCTACTTTGTCCTGAATTATTTCAGGAGGACTGAAGGTAAATTCATGCATGTTGTCTTGATGGGTTAAAAGCGGACCAATGCAACGCTCTGCTGCTGCCACTGTTGCAAATGATCAAGCAAATTCGCAACAGAGGGATGAATAAGGTCAATAAACGGTTGCGGCCCAAGACCGATCCAAAAGACAAAGCCAAGGAAAGGTGCCAATATAATTATCTCACGGGTACTAAGGTCTGTGAGATAGGATTGATCTGGATTATTAGTACCGCCCCAGACAATTTTCTGCAGCATACGAAGCATATATGCAGCAGCAAGTACAGCTCCAGGAATAGCAGCTAAAGCGAGTACAATATTAAACTCAAAGGTACCTGCGAGAACCAGGAATTCACCGATAAAAGAGTTTGTTCCGGGAAACGCAAACGAAGAAAGGGAAAAAAAGACAAGAAACGTGACAAACCATGGCATGAACCGCCCTACTCCGCTAGCTACACTGAGTTCTCGGCTATGTGTTCGTTCGTAAATCATGCCAACACAAAGAAACAGAGCACCCGTAGTAACACCATGGTTGATCATCTGAAGGATAGCCCCCTCAACGCCCCTGGTATTAAGAACAAAAATGCCAAGAGTGACAAACCCCATATGCCCAACAGAAGAATAGGCAATCAACTTCTTCATATCATGTTGAGCAAGCGCGGTGAATCCACCGTAAAGAATTCCTGCAATGGAAAGCCAAAGAATATACGGCGCAAAGAGAAAGGTTGCTTCAGGTGTAATCGGCAGGCAAAAACGTAACATGCCGTAGGTTCCCATTTTCAAGAGGACCGATGCAAGGATTACTGATCCAGCAGTCGGTGCCTCAACGTGTGCAGCAGGTAACCAGGTATGAAATGGAAACATGGGTACCTTGATTGCAAATGCGAGGAAAAAAGCAAGAAACACCAGTGCCTGAAAAACGGTGGAATAGTTATTCCACATCATATCCGGGATAAAGAAACTCCCAGTTTTCAAGTATAACGCAATGATAGCAACCAAACGGAGTACAGAACCAGCCAGAGTATAGATAAAAAACTTTATCGAAGCATAAACTTTGCGAGGTCCACCCCAGACGGCGATCAAAAGATACATGGGAATAAGCATAAATTCCCACAGGATGTAAAAGAGGACAAAGTCAAGAGCAACAAAAACACCAATCATAGCTGTCTCCATAATGAGGAGACAAAACATGAAGGAAGGAACCCTGGTGGAAATATAATTCCATGAAGCCAGCACACAAAACGGCATAATAAATGTCGTTAAGATAACCAACAGTATGGATATCCCGTCAACCCCGACAATATAGTTTATATTGAGTTGAGGTATCCAAGCATAGAGTTCTGCAAATTGAAATTTAGCCGTTGTGCTGTCAAACCCGATAAGCAGTGGAATCGACAAAACTGCTGTCAGCGTAGTAACAATCAGAGTCCATATCTTAGCAAAGGATTCCTTGGGGTTAATAAGCAATACCAGTGCGCCTGCCAGCGGGAAAAAAATAAGGAAACTGAGCAGAGGAAAGCCCTCTTTTATAAGTAGTACGTCCATTCCTCCTTCCCCTTAATATAATTGATATAAAATGAATGTTATCACAACAACGGCAGCGAGACTGGTTGTGTAAAATAATACGTACTGAATCTGTCCACTTTGCAATATTCTTACTTTACCTCCGAGGGCTCGAACAGAGCGGGCAAAGCCATCGACCACACCATCAATACCGTGCCAGTCAAACCATGCCCAAAAATTACTCAGAGTCATCAAAGATCGCAGGCCAACAGCTTTATAAGCCTCTCCCCAAGATGTATCAAACCACTGAATCGGATGTTTGCTCAACCACAGAAATCCACGTCCAAGCTGTCGATACAACCAATCAACATCGAGGCAGATCTTGTCAACCGGTGTCATTAATCCTTTGAGCAGGAAGAAAGCAAGACCAGCGAATCCAAGGAGTTGCAAGGTTTCTGCAAGATGGTAAGCAGTAAATGGGTTGTATTCTACAGGATACGGCAGCATAGAATAGAGAATACCAGGAGCAGAACCTACCAGAATACAGAGAGTAGCCCCCAAAGCCATGGCAATCATCATATTCACCGGTGGATCACCGGCGCGTTCCCACGTTTCATCGCTGCAATTATTTTTCCCAAAAAAGAGGAAATAAGGCAGTTTCAAGCCATTATAAATGAAGGTACCTGTGGCTCCAAACATTAACAACCAAGAGGCTACGTAGAGGTGTTCCTCAAACCCTGCTGTGATGATCATGGATTTGGAAACATACGCTGCAAAATAAGGTGCAGCAGAGATTGACAGGCACCCAATAATGGTAAAGAACAGGGTTGCCGGCATTTTTTTGTATAAGCCACCCAGTTCTGTGAATTTGGTTTTACCGGTCATATACAAAACAGAACCGGTACCCATGAAAAGTAAACTCTTATAGAGGATATGGACAACGGCATGGGCAGTCGCACCATTTATGGCTAGATCGGTTCCAATGCCAACACCTGCAACCATATACCCAACTTGGGAGACAATGGACCAAGCTAATAACTTGCGGATATCATTTTCCATTACCGCGTATATGACACCGTAAAGAGCCATGGCTACACCAAGAATAATAAGTATCTCCATTCCTGCGCATGCTCTGGCCAGAGTATAGACTGCTGTTTTGGTGGTAAAGGCACACATGAATACTGCGCCATTAAAAGAGGCTTCGCTATATGAATCAGGGAGCCAGGAATGCAACGGGACAACAGCTGCGTTCAGAGCAAAGCCGATCATAATAAGCCAGGTGTACAGTTCAGGGTGGGCAACATCCATAAGGTCAAATGAAATATTACCGACTGCTTGATATCTAAGCATGATACCAGCCAGCAGAATGATTCCGCCTATGGTGTGGATGAGCAAATA
>JAUVLX010000136.1 GCA_030600525.1 Desulfobulbus sp.
AGCAGCTCACGAACAGGTAGGACGTCTGGCAGCTGAATATGGTTACAGCATGCTTGCCGTTACCGGTGAGTACGCAACCACTGTCTCCAGAGGAGCGTTGGCTGCAGGTATGGCTGAATCGTGCATTCATATTTTTCCCGATCCCAAGGCTATTGCTACCTGGTTGTACCATCTGATCTCCAATGGGGTGGTTACTGGTAATGATTGGCTTCTTGCCAAGGGTTCGCGGGGGATGCGAATGGAAACCATGATTGAAGAGCTGGAACGGCTCCTGAAACTTTAACGGGATGCACTATGCTCTATAACTTTCTTTATCCTCTTCACATCGATTACAGCTGGCTTAATGTGTTCCGTTACATTACCTTTCGGGCCATTGGCAGCTCAATTACGGCCCTTCTTTTTGTGATCATTGTCGGCCCGATTTTTATCGCCTGGCTTAAAAAGAAACAGATTGGTCAGGTTATCAGAGAGGACGGTCCTGAATCGCATCTTTCAAAACAGGGCGTACCTACCATGGGGGGCGTTCTTATATTAGCGGCCATGATCTTTTCAACCTTCATTTGGGCAGATTTAACCAACGGTCTGGTGTGGTTGCTCCTCGGGGTTAGCGTTTTTTTTGGCATTATCGGTTCTGTTGATGATTGGAAAAAGATCCGTAAGGGCAATTCCAGGGGGCTGACAGCCAGGGAAAAATTAGCGATGCAGGTTGTGGGCGCTTCTATTGTCGGCTTGTACCTTATCTTGCATCCAGTCTATGACGGGGTACTGAGCCTTCCCTTTTTTAAGGGTATTTTGCCAGATTTAGGGTGGTGGTATATTCCTTTTGCTGTGTTGGTGATTGTCGGTGCTTCCAATGCTGTCAATCTGACCGACGGCCTTGACGGGCTTGCTGCAGGTCCGGTCGTTATTACCGGATCCGTGTATCTCGTTTTCTCTTATGTAGCTGGTAACATGGTGGTCGCGCAGTACCTGCAGGTTCCCTTTGTGCATGGCGCAGGTGAAGTTGCAGTATATTGCGGCACCTTGGTTGGGGCGTGCTTAGGCTTTTTGTGGTTTAATACTTATCCTGCTCAGATTTTCATGGGAGATGTCGGGTCTCTGTCCCTTGGGGGAACACTTGGTGCCGTGTCCATTATTACCAAACAAGAACTACTGTTGGCCATTGTCGGCGGTATCTTTGTATTGGAAGCTGTTTCCGTCATCCTTCAGGTGGGATATTTTAAGCTCACAGGGGGGAAACGGATTTTCCTAATGGCCCCAATCCATCACCATTTTGAGAAAAAAGGGTGGGTTGAACCCAAGGTGGTGGTTAGGTTCTGGATTATTTCGATCATACTTGGTCTGGTTGGGTTGGCTACTTTAAAGTTGAGGTAAGAGTGCTGCTTGTTCCTGGGATGAAAGGTGTGGTGGTCGGTTGCGGAAAGGCAGGCCAGTCTGTTGTTCGGTTTTTGCTCGATCGTCATCTTTGCGTAGGTGTATCTGAAGGCAGCGCTGCTGGCCGACTTGATGCAGGTATGGTTGCTGATCTGCAAAGCAAGGGGGTCTTGTTTGAATTTGGAGGACATACCGAAGATTTTCTGACTTCTTTTGATTTTGTAGTACCTAGTCCAGGTATCCCGCTTGACCTGCCTGTACTGAATGCCGTGAGGCAAAAGGGCGTTAAAATAGTAGGCGAACTAGGTCTTGCAGCCGGTCATTTTGAGGTCCCTGTTATTGGTGTTACCGGTTCAAATGGTAAAACGACCGTGACTTCTCTGATTGGCTCGTTGCTAGACCATGCCAAACAGAAGGCTTTTGTTGGTGGCAATATAGGTACCCCTTTACTTGAGTATTTTTCAAGCAAGGAACTTCCGAGTGCAGTTGTTCTCGAGCTTTCAAGCTTTCAGTTGGATTTGGCAGGTGCTTTTAGACCTGATATCGGTCTGGTTTTAAATATTTCGCCGGACCATCTGGATCGCCATCATACGGTGGAGGCTTATATTGAGGCCAAACTAAAAATGATTCGTCATCAGCGATTAGGCGATCGACTTATTTTAGGCGGAGATGATAAAAGGTTGGCTGGAGTCAGCAGCGTTGACAATGTTGAAGTCTATAGGTTCGGGATGGACAAGGAGTGTGCGGCATCCATCAAAGGGGATATGGTTGAGTTGAGGTTTACGGAGGACGGTGTATTGAGGCAGGAAACTTACAATTTGGAAGGTACGCACCTGACCTCGTCCGTGAATCGTCTCAACGCAGCAGCCGCTATTCTTGCCGTAAGGTTTGCCGGTTGCAGCAGAGACCAGGTCCAAAGTGGACTCAACGTCTTTCAACCGCCCCTGCATCGAATGACAGAAGTCGCAGTAATAGATGGCGTTCGATATATAAATGATTCTAAAGCAACAAATTATGGGGCAATGTATGCCGCCCTGCAAGGGTGCTCAGAACCGGTGGTCTTAATCGCTGGCGGCAGAGAAAAGGGTGGCGATTGGCAGTTGTTGCGTGATGTTTTAGCACAAAAGGTGTGTCAACTCATACTGATTGGAGAGGCTGCTGAAAAAATGAAACGTGTTTTTGAAGATATTGTACCTGTTACCCAGGCCGAGTCAATGGATGCTGCTGTGCAGGCTGCGCGTACATTTGCGAGGGATGGCGATTTGGTGTTGCTTGCCCCAGGATGTGCAAGTTTTGACATGTATTCTGGATATGAAGAGCGTGGAAAGGTCTTCATGGAAAGTGTGCAGCGGTTGAGGCTGGAGAAGAGAGGATGGCGGGCTCCATGATTTTCAAAGTGTGTTGTATCTGTAACAGGGTAGAGCATAATGGTTCATGGCTGTATAGTAACTATCTTGCCGAAGGGGCTGTTGCTAGCCATGGTTATTGTCCACAGTGTTTCCAAAAAGCCATGACCGAAATTGAGATATTTTTAGCTCAAAATCATGAAGGTAGTAGGGTGCAATCTAACCACCATGGATGTGCAGAATGCGTTTAGTTGTCACTGGTGGGGGGACTGGTGGCCATTTGTTTCCAGGACTCGCTCTGGCAAAGGCAATGCAGCAGGCTGTACCGAAAACGGAGGTCATGTTTATTGGTACTGCAAGGGCATTGGATCAGCAGGTTCTTGCCGGGACAGGCATGGAGATAGAGGTACTTAACTGCAGCGGATTGAAGGGAACAACGGTTGTCGAAAAAGCTCGCAGCTTGTTTCAACAACCAATAGCAGTGTTGACCGCTATCAAAATTTTGAGACGGTTTAAGCCTGATCTGGTTTTTGCAGTGGGTGGGTATGTTACCGGGCCAGTCATGCTTGCCGCAAAAATGCTGGGTGTACCCGTGTGTATCCATGAACAGAATTCCGTACCAGGGCTTGCAAATAGGCTGGCTGGAAGAATAGCTGACACTATCTGTACCTCCATTCCATGTGGTGATACGTTTCCGGCAGCAAAGGTGGTGCAGACTGGCAACCCTGTACGTCAAGAGATTTTGGAAACAGCCCTTGTTGGAAAAGTATGGCAAAGCCCGTTAACATTACTGGTTTTGGGAGGCAGTCAGGGCGCGCACAGGGTCAATGTTTTATTTCTTGAAGCAGTAAGAGAACTGGTAGGAAAAGGACACCGCTTTCATATAATACATCAAACAGGTCAGCAGGATTATGAAATGGTTGCCAGGGCCTATGGTGGCTTGGATGTGGTGGCGGACGTGCAACCCTTTTTTAAAAATATGGCAGAGCTTTACAGGCGTGCTCACTTTGTGGTCTCAAGAGCGGGCGCAACAACATTAGCGGAATTTGCTGTGGCAGGACTTCCGGCTGTGCTGATCCCTTACCCACATGCAGCGGATAATCATCAGCAGACCAATGCTGAATATTATGCCAAGGGAGGAGGCTGCCTGATACGGCAGGAGGATACTCTTTCAAGTCATGAACTGGCAAAGGTGATCTGTAGTATACTGTTGAAGCCGGAAGGTGAGTTACGTTCAATGGCAGCTAACATGCGTAAAATGGGAGTGCCGGAAGCTACTGATCGAATTGTAGAGCAGTGCTTACGCCTCATTGAAAAAAAAAGCAGAGCGAGCAAAACGAGTATTTAGAGCAATGTACAGAAAAACAAAACATATTCATTTTGTAGGAATCGGCGGGATTGGCATGTCCGGGATCGCCGAATTGCTTTTGAATCTTGGTTATACCGTAAGCGGGTCTGATCTCGAGGCAACAGATATAACTGCAAAGTTGGAGCGGCTTGGCGCCAAAATCTATCGCGGCCACGAACGTCAATGGGTGGGGAATGCTGATGTTGTAGTCACCTCCACCGCCATTGCAGAAGATAACCCCGAAGTAGCTCAGGCAAGGGAAGAACATGTACCTGTCATTCAGCGGGCAGAAATGCTTGCCGAGCTTATGCGGTTAAAAAAATACGGTATAGCTATTGCTGGTAGTCATGGTAAGACGTCTACTACTTCTTTGGTTGCCACCATTTTAGGCGAGGCTGAACTGGACCCAACCATAGTGGTTGGGGGAAAAGTTGCAAGCCTGGGCGGTAATGCAAAGCTGGGTGACGGTGAATTCCTGGTTGCAGAGGCCGATGAAAGCGATGGCTCTTTTTTGAAATTGTCTCCAGTGATTGAAGTGGTGACCAATATTGATTTGGAACACTTGGATTACTACCGTGACATCGATCACATTAAAGACGTTTTTCTGGAGTTTATTAACCGGTTACCCTTTTATGGGGTTGCGATCGTTTGTTTTGACGATAAAAATATCGCCGCGTTGCTGCCGGAAATTCATAAAAGAACCATAACCTACGGGCTGACTGAACAGGCTGATCTTTATGCCACCCGGATTGTCTCTGCAGAAGGTGGTACCCGTTTTACGGTTAAGAGACGGCAGGAGGAATTGGGTCAGGTAACCCTCAACCGACCGGGACGACATACTATCTACAACAGCCTGGCCGCCATCGCTGTGGGACTGGAGCTTGAAATTGATTTTTCCACTATCGCTATGGCGCTGCAAGGTTTCCAAGGGGTAGAGCGTCGCATTGAAGTCAAGGGCGAGGCTGAGGGGGTGCTGGTAGTAGATGATTACGGACACCATCCAACAGAAATTCGGGCAACTCTTGATGCGGTTCGAGAAGGCTGGCCGGAGAAGAGACTTGTTGTTGCTTTTCAGCCCCATCGTTACAGCAGAACTCAGGGCTTGTTTGATGAGTTTGTTACTGCTTTTCATCGGGCAGATGTGTTGGTCCTTACTGATATTTATCCGGCAAGTGAAGCGCCTATTGCTGGTGTAACTGCCCAGGCTTTGCAGGAAGCGATACAAAAGCATGGACAGCGAAATACCTTTTACATTCCAGGGCTTATTGATTCGCCAGCCGAATTGCTTCCGCTTTTGCAGGAAAATGACTTGTTGTTGACCTTGGGAGCAGGGAATATTGTACGTACCGGTGAGCAAGTGCTCCATCTTATTGCTGAAAAGAAGTAGCCAAATTCATGATCGATAGCCAGCGTAAGCAATTGGAGCAGCGCATTTCTCAGGTACAGTGGGATGTGGATATGGGGAGCCGTTCGACCTTTAAGGTTGGAGGCAGGGCGGAGGCCCTGGTTAAGGTGAAAGACCAAGGCGAACTGAGCTCTCTCTTGGCTTGGGCGGAATCAAACGGTGTGCCATGGGCAATACTTGGCGGAGGATCAAACATACTTGTCGTAACCGACCGTTTTGAAGGTATGTTTTTACAACTCGGTGACGGGTTTACGGAAATTCGGGTGGCGGAAAAAAAAGTCACTACTGCTACCGGATATGTTTTTATCAGTGTTGGTGGTGGGTGCAGATTAGGTCTGTTGGTTTCTTTTTGTTCACAAAAGGCGTTGGCTTGCATGGAGTGGGCAACTGGTATTCCCGGAACAGTGGGGGGAGCCATTCGTATGAATGCAGGCGCCCACGGTAGTCAAATGGCTGATATAGTACATTCCGTGACTTTGGTTGCCCAAACTGGGCAGGTGCTGGAAGTGCCGGCAGAAGATATTGCATTTGGTTATAGAACCACCTGTTTTCCTCGTGAGTCAGCAGGGCAGCGATATGTTATAGTCGGTTGCACTTTGCAGCTGGCATCAGGGGACGCAGAGCAGGTTAAAGGGCGATGCAGAGAATATGCCCATTGGCGGAAGGAACATCAGCCTGGGGGGGCGGGATCAGCTGGTTCCTTTTTTAAAAATCCCCAGGATGATTCGGCCGGGAGATTGATCGAGGCGGTTGGCTTGAAAGGTTTCCAACTGAGAGGAGCCAAAATCTCCGGCAAGCATGCAAATTTTATCATCAACAATGGTGATGCGGTTCCGCAAGATATAGTGGAGCTCATGGAATTTATACAGAAAAAGGTTAAAGAGGAAACAGGGGTTCAGCTGGAACCAGAAGTACACATTTATTAAAGGATACCAGGAAAAGTATGGTTGCCTACACACCAGGAGGCTTTTCTCCCAACCCTGCAAAGAAAAAACCTAAGGGGAGATTGGTGCGCATACTGGATCTTTTTAAAAGGAAAATTTCCAGGAAAAGGCATAACCCCACACCACCGGGAGTGCAGACGTCCATTGCAGGTATCCAGCGTCAGTCGCAGATTAAATGGTACTCAAGGGGAGTGATAACCCTGGTCTTTCTTTGTGCTGTTGTCGGTTCTTTTTGCTGGGTGGGCTATGCGCTCCTCATGCGCTCAGATGTTTTTCGCCTCACAGACATACAGGTAAAAGGTTATAGGGTCAGCAGTTTGTCGCAGATTTTGAAAAAGGGCAACATTGAGCAGGGCGTGAGTCTTTTTGCCGTGGATGCAAAGGCAGCCGCAAGGGAAATCAGCAGCCTGCCCTGGATAGATAGAGTTACCCTGACGAGGCGATGGCCATCGGCGTTTGAAATAAAGGTGAGGGAACATCGACCACTGGCATTGGTTAATGTCGAAAATGCTTCCGGAAGTGAGTTGTTTTATCTTAATAACAAGGGGGCGTTATTTGCGCCCTTGCGTTTGGGACAGGATTTTGATTATCCTGTCATTACAGGTGTTAAGTGGGAGGCCGCAGAGTCAGCAAAACAACTGCCTCAAGGTACTGTGGCAGAATCGGCACTGGTATTGTTGAAGCTGGCGGCCAAAGGGAATGCCATCCTCCCCATACAGTCAATATCTGAAGTACATGTGGATAATCGACAAGGGTTGGTGGTTTATTTGGTTGATCAGCCTTTTCCCATCTATTTCGGTACAGAGAAAATTTACACAAAGTACTACCGTCTGGTAAAAATTTTGGAACGGCTGTACCGCAAAAAAAAGATAGAAGGGATTGCATCCATCCGGATGGATTACATGGAAAATAAGGTCTTAGTCGCTCGAGCTGAACTTGACAGGTAGGTAGCATGGAAGAAATTGAAGTACGTGAATCCGGTGAGTTGATAGCCGGTCTGGATATAGGCACAACGAAGATCTTGGCTGTTGTCGGTGAAATTTTCGAAGACAGGGTCGAGGTGGTTGGGGTTGGCACTGCTGCATCAACAGGGTTGAAGAATGGTGTTGTCGTCAATATTGAGGCAACTGTTAAGGCTATTCGTCAAGCGGTTGCCGCTGCCTCCGATCAAGCTGGTTGTGATATTGAGACAGTTTATGTCGGTATTGCCGGTAATCATATCAAGGGGTTTAATTCTCCTGGGATCATTGCCGTTAATAATCAGGAAATAAAGGAAAAGGATATTGAGGCGGTGATCAGGGCTGCCCAGACCGTGAAGATATCCGATAACCAGCAGATAATTCATGTCCTGCCACAGGAATACATGGTAGATGATCATACCGGTATTCAGAATCCCTTGGGTATGACTGGCGTCCGTCTGGTGACCAATGTCCATATTGTTACCGCCGATGTTACCGCCTTACATAACCTGGTTACGAGCTGTAATCGTGCCGGTCTGGCCGTCTCTGAAATCGTGTTGGAATCGGTGGCCTCATCGCATGCGGTTTTAAGTAGGGATGAAATGGAATTGGGTGTTGTCTTAATTGATATCGGCGGTGGGACAACGGATCTAGCCATTTTTTGTAATGGTACTATCAAGCATACCTGGGAATTGGCCCTTGGAGGCAACAATTTAACCAGTGATCTGAGTGTAGGGCTTCGTACACCGCTTCAGGAGGCGGAAGAATTAAAATATCTGTACGGTGGTGCTCTGTCATCAATGATAAAAGAAAATCAGATCATTGAAGTCCCTACTGTGGGTGATCGTAAGCCGAGAAAGGTTTCGCAGCGGGTAATGGTCGAAATTCTTGAGGCCAGGATAGAAGAAATTCTGCAGATGGTTAACAAAAATATCTATGGTTCAGGGTATCGTAACCGGATTAATGCCGGGATCGTTATAACCGGTGGTAGCGCATTGTTGGCCAATATCGTTGAGATGGCAGAGCAGATTTTTGATTTGCCAGTGAGGATTGGCTACCCCTCGGGGCTGGAAGGCCGAATGGAGGATGTTAACTCCCCTCGTTGTACCACCGGAGTAGGAATGGTTCTGTATGGTAGCAAGGCAAATCATTACGTGCCAAAAGAGAAGAGCAATGTGGTAAGTAAGTTGAAAAATTGGGTAAAGAAAATTGTATAGATTTCCTTAAAATACCTTTGGTCTAGGGACAATTGATGGTATATTCGACTGCAATTAATCTAGGAATATTGTTCATGGGAGATGAGCATGCCGTTCAGAATGGCTGAAGAAGAGTCTGTTGCTGTAATCAAGGTAATCGGTGTTGGTGGCGGTGGTGGTAATGCT
>JAUVLX010000337.1 GCA_030600525.1 Desulfobulbus sp.
CATCGCATCTTCAGGTCATCTTTGGCTGATCTTCAATCACAAAGTCCTCAACGTAGCACAACTACGCCTGCGGCTTTGTTCGATTAGATCACCCAAATCTAACCTAAATATGAGCGCGATATTGTCCAATTTATTTACGGACAGCTCCTTATTCATGACTATGGCCTCGTAACCAGACCTGAATAAAATCAACCCGAAACTATGGGTATAAATTCGTTATTTAGCGTCTGTAACCAAATACTCTGCAAACGTCTTTTCAATGGCCTTTTTCACGGCATCCACAATCTCGTCAATCTCTTCCTCGACCACAGTCAGGCAGGGGACAAAATACAGGGTCGTATTCAATCCGGGAATACTTGAGTTGGTGCGGCCGAGAATTACCTTTTCAGCCAAAACATTGGCCATCACCTGCCCCATCTGTGCCTCACTCACCGGCGTTTTATCAGCCTTGTCCAGAACGAGTTCAACACCACAGAACAAACCAACGCCTCTCACATCTCCGACAACAGGTAAATCGGACAAAGCTTGAAGTTTTTCCAGCAGCAGCACTCCCATTTTCCGACTGTTTTCGACAAGATTTTCATCTTCGATAATTCTGGTACTCTCTAGGGCTGCAGCCATAGGAGCGGTACAACCGCCATAGGTACTGATGTCACGAAAAAAGTTTGTCTGTTCTTCCGGGTTGGAAGGATCGTTAAGAAACATGTCATATATTTCCTGCTTCACCACTGTGGCAGAGAGAGCCTCGTAGGAGCTTGCCAGCCCTTTGGCCATGGTCACGATATCAGGATCCACATCAAAATGATCATGCCCCCAAAACTTACCAGTCCTGCCGAAACCGCATACTACTTCATCCATGATGAGCCAGATGCCATGCTTTTTACAAATATCCTGGACTATGGGAAAATACTCTTTTACCGGCATAATAATACCTCCGCCAGCAGTAATGGGCTCAACCACGAAACCACCCACAGAATCAGCCCCCTCTTTAAGAATCACCTCTTCTACAGCCCGTGCACAATCGATATTACACCCAGGGTAGGTTTTATCAAATGGGCAACGGTAGCACAGGCAATGAGGTACCTCGGTAAACCCTTCCACAAAAGGACCAAACCCTTTTTTCCGCTCAAACTGGCCACCAGCACTCATAGTAGCGACGGTCGTTCCGTGATAATCTCGATCACGATACAGAATTTTATATTTGCCCTTGCGTGAAGCAATAATATTGGAAGCCAGGCGTACCATTTTAAACGCCTTCTCATTGGCTTCCGATCCGGAATTTGAAAAGTAGACCTTGTCCAACCTTGGGAGGAGTTCTAGGAGTTTAGCAGCAAACTTGATCGAGGGAATATTGCCGTATGCACCTGCGAAATAGGGCATCACCTTTAACTGATCATACACTGCCCTTGCAATGGATTCTCGTCCGTATCCAACCATGACGCTCCACACACCGCCGGAGGTGGCATCCAGAAATTCATTACCCCTGATATCTTTAATCTTCAACCCATCCCCTTCAACAACAATCATCTGCTCCCCGTTTTCAAAACAGGTGTGGGATTTGAGATGGTGCCACAAACTATTTTTATCATGGGAAACCATCTCTTCAACATCATAGTCGTTTACACCAATTGGTGATGTCATGGCGCTTTTCCTTACTTGCTAAACGTTTACCTACCGGATCGGTGACAGCATTATTTTCCAGATTACCACTCACAAGCTATTTCGTAATCAAACTCAATTTCTTCGATACACCTGCATCAACAAGCTCAATATTAAGTTATTCGTATTTACAGGGACAGTAAAAGACGAAACAATCAATGTCAAGCTCACTTTTGCCATTATTCGAATTTTTCAATCAAATTATCTTCACAATACGTCAAGAAAACTTATTTATTCATCGCTTTATATTGCCACAATATAAATTACTCGTTAAAAACGGGTGATAATCTCGAACCACGTTCCCAACCGTCAGCAGCTCTTTTCCATTGGACCGTACAAAACAGAGAAACACTTCCTTTAGAAGGAAGAAAACAAAAGGATATCCATGAAAAAAGATGAAAAAACACTTGATCGCATTGACTGTGAGATTATCAGCCTCCTCCAGCAAGACGGCAGGATTTCTAATATCGATATCGCTAAAAAAACCAATATTTCCGAAGGTACTGTCAGAAGCCGCCTCAACAGACTTATCAAAAACGAAACTATCCAGATTGTAGCAGTGAGTAATCCCATTAAACTGGGATTTACGATTGTGGGACACCTGAGAATTAATACGGAACCAGGCTTTATCGACCAGGTGGCCAGTCACCTGAAAGCCATTGACCGGCTCTGGTTCATTGTGGCAACCACTGGCGCCAACACAGGTATTGATGCTGAATTTATTGCCAAGGACCTTGAGGAATTCAACCAATCCATTCTCAGCAAGATCAACCAGATTAAAGGCGTAACCAAGGTTGAAACCACCCTGACTCTTGATTTTTTGAAAAGAAAATACGACTGGGGGACAGCAAACAGCGAAGACTAAGAAATAAGCACCACCTACGGTTTCTTTTGCCCAATTCTATATTTCTGTATATATGAGTCTGTTGATTTACTAGGATTTTCGTTCAAGGTCGAGGCATGTTGAAAAAATAAACACAGGCATATGATTGATATTCCGAGGATTATTTTTTTTAGCATAACGAAGAGATTGGGCGAAAAGACAGTAAATCAACAGGCTCATATATAAGCCCTCCAGTTGACAGGCCACCTTCAGAAAGGGGGTTTTCTGCCGGCCTTTTTTCCAGGCACCACAAAGATACTCTAATAAAAGATCTGCAATGGATGCCATGTACCCTCTTCAGCTTGATGTTACCCGGTCAGGAGCGCCGTCATGTCCCAACCCAAAACCGTTTCTCTGTTTATCCAATGCCTTGTTGACTCTATGTTTCCTGAGGTTGGCGAGTCCATGGTCAAGCTCTTCGACCACCTGAGCATTCCGATCGCCTACCCTACAAATCAGACATGCTGCGGGCAGCCTGCATTTAACAGCGGTTACCGCACACAGGCTGCTGAAGCGGCAGTTCACTTTCTTGATGTCTTTGACAGTGCTGAAGTTATTGTCTGTCCCTCAGGATCCTGTGTTCACATGGTGCGACACCACTACCCCGTGCTCTTTAAAGAGAACCCTGCCATGTATGAACGTGCACAACGCATAGCTGCTAAAACCTTTGAGCTCTCAGAATACCTGGTGGACATCCTCGGTATTACAGACACTGGAGCAGCCTATACTGGAACAGTGACCTACCATGATTCCTGCCACCTTTCCAGGGAGCTTGGCATCAAAAAACAACCAAGACAACTACTGGAAAATATCTGCGGGCTGCAGTTTGTTGAAATGCAAGATTCCGATAAGTGCTGTGGGTTTGGTGGCACCTTTTCTATCCAGTATCCTGAAATATCGACTGCTATGGTGGACGACAAACTTGATGCAATCCTTGCAAGCGGGGCCGACACGGTCACGGGGTGCGACATTAGCTGTCTGATGAATATCAAAGGACGGGCATCAAGGCGCGGAGAGTCGCTG
>JAUVLX010000047.1 GCA_030600525.1 Desulfobulbus sp.
TGAATAGACACCTGATACAAGAAGGCTACGCCCTGGTGGATACCAAGCACTGCAAAGAAAGCTTCTGCAGCACCTGGATATCGATTGAAGCATTTTCCAGACTCCAGGAACGTGGAATGTGGGCAGACAAGGAAAGATGAAATTCAGTTACAGGTATGCCTTTCGTTCACCGCATAAGAACGGATAACTGCCAGGTCAGGTCTGAACTAATTTTCAGGTTCGTTTTTCGTGTATAGACAAGATAGCAGATAAAAACAGGGTAACATTGGTGTTGGATTTGCTCTATTTTTCATGGTTAAAAACAACATTTTCAACCAATAGTATCAGCAGGTTTTATGCTAAAAAAATGCCTTAAACTAGTGCCATTCTGGTCTGTCCCCTGTTGCCTCCCTAGCAAAACCGCCTTGCCGAACCATCTATTCGCAAAGACAAAAAAAACAGGAAAAAATTTTACAGCTCCCTCGACCGTTAACAAACGGTGTGATCACGCTCAAGACCATCTTCAACAGGGCTATACGTCACTGCCGTCTCTATTCAAACCCAGCACAATCGATCATAAAGCTTCCCGAAAACAATATCCGGATGCGTATACTTGACCAAGCAGAATTTGACAGATTGCTTCATTATTGCCCAACACATGTTCGGCCAATCGTTATCACCGGCTACTATCCGGGAATGCACCTATCCGAGATCACCAATCTCACGTGGGATAAAATTGATGTGCAAAAAGGATGTATTCGACTAGCGGGAAAAGACACCAAAACCAAGACCGGCCGCAGCGTCCCACTCCATCCTACAGTGAAAAATACCATGGAAGGAATCCCGAGAGCTTTGCATACCAACTTAGTGTTCCTGAAAGACGGTGACCCTGTCGGTGAATTTAAGCGTTCCTACAATACAGCTCTACGGAGGGCAGGAATCAAAGATTTTCATTCCACGCCTACGTCACTGTGCAATAAACAATACGCGACTAGTAGGTAACGACTATTTTAAAATAATGGCGGCAAGCGGTCACAAGACCACATCGGTCTTTAAACGCTATAATATGGTTACAGAATCGGAATTGAGCCAAATGAAAAGGCTTGATGAACAGGACACAGCAAAAACAACCAAAGAGAAAATCGGCTGATGGACACCTATATGGAAACAAAAAAAAAGGAGTTAAGCCATACTGGCTTAACTCCTTGAATTTGTTGGTAGCGGGGGCCGGATTTGAACCAGCGACCTTCGGGTTATGAGCCCGACGAGCTACCGAACTGCTCCACCCCGCGTTCCGTGAGGAGGAATATATCAGATTCTGAGATATTGTCAAGAAAAACAGGCAACAGGCTACGTTTTACCTTTTCAAAAGGTGGCCTGCTCCCTGTTTACTTACTGTGGACGTTGCAGGAGGGGCCACCATTGAGTCGTCATACTCTCCAATGGTAAAGCTTTTGTTTGCGCGTTTTCCAAATTTCTTTAGAAAATTTTCTTGTTTATCAGTTAACAGTGTATTTTTAGAAAGCCAGCTATTGTTGATATCTTCAACATAAAAAATCTGAAACCTGATAGAATCTCCCAAAATGGTCCCATAAACTTTGACAATGGAACAGTTTTCCTCATTTTGAACGGCAAAAATTGCAGTTCTATATTCTTTTTCGGAGAGTGTTTCTTTTCCCTGGAAATATAGGTTTTGATGTCTTGAATAATCAGGCATAGACATGCGCCAGTTGTGCTGATTTATCCTTTCAACTGTGATGTTGAGTCTTGTTGTTTTTTTACTGTTGGAAAAATAATATTTTTTCGCTTCAACGTTAATTGAGCGTCCACTGGTACCGCTTTTAGGTTCATACTTTTTTTTCGCCCCCCTATACTTTAGGGAATCTTGCACATTGACGGATATATTTGGTAACTTAGACGAGTAGAATGTATTGTTGTCTACACCAATCTTATTTTCAAAATTTGTAGCGGCGCACCCAGTTAAAAGTATCGTTGCCAGTGTTAACATAACAATATTTTTCATTATCGATTTCCGTAATTTTATGTTTACTCCAGAATTTCTTTTAGGGAAAACAGGTGACAGCTCAGAATGGCGCTAGTTAACCGCCATGGCAGAAAAGAGAGCACCAGCACGTTTCTGCATAATTATCATTGAGACTGTTGCATCTTCATTATTTATATATATTGATTCGCAATAAAAAAACCGGCTACAGAGAGAGCAAAGCCAAACAACTATTTCCAATGTATTAAGTAAAACTGGACAAGCAAGCGTGCAACCTTAGCGGTCCAATGATACCTGTAATCGCCTCAAAAAATCCAACCGATACAGCCTGGATCAGGCTTATATAGCTCGAACTCACCCTCGTACCATTTTTGTTTTTTTTGATCATTGTTCAATTATTCTTAATAGCGTGATGCGTGAAAAAAAACAGACCATCTATGAACTTTGGCAAGTAAGCAACTCAAGATAAGGTATTTACTAAAAAAACAGTAAATGGCCACTCCAGACACAAGACTTCCCGTCATATTTACTAAATATGCTCTTATAAATCCCTCAAGAGACTACATCTTAAAAAGCAACTGTGCAATTGCTAAAGACACCTCTTAAATATAAGAATAAATGCGGAACTACAACGGAATACATCACAACATGCTCTATGAAATTTGACACAAGAACAGGACAAAATTTTTTTTGAGTCATTCTCCTTGTAATCACCGATTGGTGTCAGCAAAGGTCCGTGACGAAAAACAACCTATTGATGGAATGCTGGTTTGAGGTCCTGCAACAAGAAACGTTGAACAGGATTGATCGAATTTGCTTACAAGCAAGAAAAGCAAAAAAAAAGGACTTACAGCAATTAAGCCGTAAGCCCTTGAATTTGTTGGTAGCGGGGGCCGGATTTGAACCAGCGACCTTCGGGTTATGAGCCCGACGAGCTACCGAACTGCTCCACCCCGCGTTCCGTGAGAAGGAATATATCAGATTCTGAGATATTGTCAATAATATTATTGCTCTTATTCTTCTTTTTTGGGCACCAAGGCCGAAATCTTTTCCATGACCTCATCAGGAAAGGGGGTGAGCCTGCCCTCTGTATTGATACAGGCAAGGCTTGTAAAACCTTTCACAAGCAGCTGCTCACGCCCATCTTCCTCTGTGCGGAAAATAGCATAGTGGAAACGGCACGAAACTCTTTTCACCTGAACCAATGATGTTGCAATGGTCAATAAATCATCGTAGCGGGCTGGTGCTTTAAAACGGATATAACTTTCGGTAATGGGCAGCACGCACCCCATCTTTTCCATACTGCTGTACGGCACAGCCCACTCCCGCATCATCTCGGTACGCCCTATCTCAAAATAGCGAAGATAGTTGGCATTATAGACCACGCCAGCAGCATCTGTATCTCCATAAATAACCCGGTAGGTTGTCCTGAAAATCGGTTCTTGGAGGCTCACTGAAAAAGATTTAGCCATTGCTAGCCACCCGCTCCATAAAACGACTAAAAAATGCTGCACCAGAAGGCAGCTTCAAGCCATTTTGCTCCACAGCCGCCAGTACGTCTTGCTCTGTATAGGGCCTACCGGAAGGACTTTCCACTCCCCGTGAATCATAGATCAGCATGGGGACTGGCCAGTCCTCATGGGTCCGACGATGGACTGGTGTATAATGATCCATGGTGACCACGACCCGAAATGGCTCATCCCTTGCCTCGATTCCTTTTATAATGGGAGCTACAATCTCCCGGTCAAAATCTTCGATGGCCTGCACCTTCTCAGCTGCCAACCCTTGGTGGCCAGTCTCATCAGGTGCCTCAACATGAACAACCACAAAATCTTTTTCAGCCAGTACCTGCAAGGCTGCCTGCGCCTTCCCTTTATAGTTAGTATCCAGGTAGCCGGTTGCGCCTTCAACTTTTACCACTTCCAGGCCGCTGAGAACACCAAGGCCCATCAACAAATCAACCGCTGAAATCATGCCGCCATTCACCCTGTATCGCTGTGGGATAGTCTCCATTGCCGGCCGCTTCCCTTCCCCCCAAAGCCAGAGAGAGTTGGCTGTTTTTTTGCCCTCTTGTGCTCGCTGCAAATTGACGGGGTGCTCTGCCAACACTTTGGCAGCCTGTTCCATCAGCTTAAACAAAGCAGGATCGTGCTGGTAGAGATTATAATAACCAGTAACATCCTGATCCATATGATCATGGGGAGGGACGGTTTGCAGCGCACTGGGGATAGTCCCCTTATACACTGTCAGGTGTCGATAACTAATCCCAGGATACAACCGCAAGACATCAGTTCCACAGGCTTCCTGCACTGCTTCTATCAGTTGGCGACTCTCCTCAGTGGAAATATGACCGGCACTGTAATCGATCATTGTGATTCGGTCACCCTGCCACTCGACATTCACCAAATTGCAGCGAAAAGCCAGCTCATCTGCCCCTATTTCAACGCCCATACTGGCCGCTTCAAGTGGCGCTCTGCCTGTATAATATTTCTCTGGCTCATAACCGAGCAGGGAAAGATTGGCGACATCGCTTCCCGGCGGATAACCCTCAGGAACCGTCTGCACAAGCAACAGTTCTCCTTCTTTGGCCAAACGGTCCATTGCCGGGGTAGCGGCAGCCTCCATCGGAGTCTTATCGCCAAGCTGGGGGACAGGAACATCGCCCATACCGTCGCCGATCAATAATATATATTTCATATCTTTTTCCCTTGGCTCCACTTACTCATGCTCGTCTTCGAGAAGACGAATTTTTACAATCGGTGCCACAACAGCATCAAGCGCCCTAATTTCTTCCAATGCTGCCGCTACAGACGACTCCTTTGCAGTGTGAGTCAACATTACCAACGGCACAGCACTATTTTGTTCGCGCACCTTCTGTACCACCGACTCGATACTGATATCATGTTGGCCAAGGATACCAGAAATAGCTGACAACACACCGGGTTCATCACGCACGGTAAAGCGAAAATAATAAGGGCAGAACAGTTCGTTCATAGATGTGATCCGACGATCCTGGACCTGATCAGGCAGGTATGCCAGCGGCGGGACTCTACCCACTGAACCAGCATTAATATTACGGGCAATATCAACCACATCAGCAGCAACAGCACTCCCAGTTGGTAACATTCCCGCTCCCGGTCCATACAAAAGCACATTACCGACGGTATCACCGGTAAAATGAATGGCATTATAGGCCCCATTGATAGAGGCAAGGAGATGGTTCGCCGGCACCATGGTTGGATGCACTCTAGCCTCGACATGATCGCCATGGTTACGACTGATCGCGAGCAACTTTATCCGGCAGCCGAATTCACGGGCAAGTTCAATGTCCAACGGCTCTATCTGAGAAATACCTTCAGTGGCAATTTCGTTATGGGTAATATTCATCCCATAGGCCATGCACATAAGGATCGCAAGCTTATGTGCGGTATCTATACCTTCAATATCATAGGTGGGATCAGCTTCTGCAAAACCCTTTTCTTGAGCATCCTTGAGCACAACATCAAAGGGCACCCCTTCATCTGTCATTCTGGTTAATATATAGTTAGCTGTTCCATTCATGATGCCCATGATGGATAAAATCTTGTTGGCAACCAGCCCTTCGCGGAGCGACTTAATAACCGGTATACCACCGCCAACACTGGCCTCAAAACCGACTTCAACTCCATGCTCTGCAGCAGCACTGAAAATATCATGCCCCTCCTGGGACAAAAGTGCTTTATTTGCAGTGACTACATGCTTACCGGCCTTAATGGCTTCCATGACGAAAGTTTTAGCAGGTTCTATGCCCCCTATTAATTCCGCTACAATATCTATATCAGGGTCATTGATCAATTCTTTGGCATCTCGTACCAAGGTGACATCACTAAAATGATCGGGCAGGGCAGTCAATCGGGTGTCAGCAACTTTGGTCAAGGATATGGATATCCCCGTTCGTTTCATCATCCGTTCCTGCTGGCTATGCAATACCTCGGCAAGCCCGCTGCCTACCGTACCAAAACCAATTATTCCAACCTGAATCTTTTTCATGGTCAATCAACCTATATTGAGTTTAAAGGACATAAACTGTCGCACGTTTTTTTAATCGCTTTGCCATCGGTTGTCAAAAAATATAGCCCCTCTCTTTCAGGAATATAGCTTCACCTGACATTAGTAGGAGTCTGTCGGACAATGTCTTTTCCCCCCATATCGGCGTTATTCTCAGAAAATCAATGCTCACAATATCAGCTATATGGCTGTGCTTGATTTCCTAAGAATGCCTTGATCTGAGAAAAAAATCCTATTATCCGACAGGCTCCTAGGGGATTCTATCTTGCTGAATTGGCGACAAGCCAAAGCTCACCCGACCAATCATTTTCGTAGCCAAAGCTTTCGACTTGCTGTATACTCGGCCAGTTAATGAGAGACCATTCATTTTTTCCGTCTTGTTTTCTTAATAAAATTCAAGATGTTAGACACTAACTGTCATTGAAACAAACTCAAAGGAGACCGGCATGAATATTCTTACTTTCGGCCCTAACGGCAGCGGTAAAGGTACCCAGGGTGCTATCGTAAAAGAAAAATACGGTATCAACCACATTGAATCCGGAGCGATTTTCCGTGAGCACATCAAGGGCGGCACAGAACTTGGCAAAAAAGCAAAAGAATTTATTGACCGAGGCGATTTGGTACCAGATGACATTACCATCCCTATGGTTCTGGAAACCCTCAACAATTCCAAAGAAAGCGGCTGGCTCCTTGACGGCTTTCCACGTTCTCTTGCACAGGCAGAGGCTCTTGACAAAGCACTGAAAGAAGCTGACATGAAACTCGACTGTGTTGTTGAGATCACACTGGACCGTGAAGTCGCCAAAGATCGTATTATGGGTCGTCGTCTCTGTGCCAACGACAACAACCATCCAAACCACATCGCTTTTGACGCCATCAAGCCAGTGGAAAAAGATGGTAAACTGGTTTGTCGTGTTTGTGGTGGCGAATTGTCTACCCGCGCAGACGATCAGGATGAAGAAGCCATCAGCAAGCGCCATAATATCTATTACGATGACAAAACCGGCACCATGGCCGCTGTCAATTACTTCAAGAAACTTGACGGTATCCCCGTGTTCTCTGTTGATGGCTCTATGGCCATCAAAGAAGTATCAGACGCTATCATGAAGAACCTGCCATAAGCAGTTTCATTTCATACATGACAAAAACGTTTCCGTACATTACTTGTACGAAAACGTTTTTTTTTATTTGACAGCTGCTCTTTTTTCAATCATTGATGGTGGTCATGAAAGCACTTATAGTATCTAATCTTGTTCAATCCATCAGAGCTAAAGAAGCCTTTGCACAAAGTTCCATTGACCAAATCTTGGAGCTTACCGAATGGACACAGAACACTCTAAAATCAGGTGGAAAACTGCTGATATTTGGCAATGGTGGCAGTGCAGCAGATGCACAGCACCTTGCCGCGGAGTTTGTCAATCGATTCCTCATAAACCGCCGTCCGTTGCCCGCCTTGGCGCTCACCACCGACACCTCTGTCATTACCTCCATTGGCAATGATTTTTCCTTTGACCTTATTTTCTCAAAGCAGGTAGAGGCCTTTGGTAAACCCGAGGACCTGGCGCTGGGAATATCCACCTCGGGAACGTCTACCAATGTGGTCAAAGCCATGGAAGCAGCCAGAGATATTGGTATGAAAACCGTTGCCCTTACAGGTGGTACCAAAAAACCCGGCGGAGATTTGGCTGAAATCTGTGATATGGTATTGAATGTACCAACAGACTCGACCCCGCATATCCAAGAAGCTCATCTCTGGGCCGAGCATATGCTTTGCGAAATTGTTGAACAAAAGATGTTTGCCGACGAGTAGCAATAGTTTCCAGTTCCTTTCAGGACTTCAACCCTCCTCCCCTGCAATACAATGTCCAGATATACAATCGATCCTCTACAATTTGACAAACTGAGTACCTACTCTGTCCACGACCGGCACTCCAAGGTCAGTGTTAATGACTTTGCCAGCCCAGTTCACCCGGCAATGTCAGTCAGTCAGCTGATACAGTGTTTACCGGCCCAACTCATGGGCATCGATTTCCCTGAATTTATCAGCCGGACAGCAAAGGCACATCAACAGCAGCACCCAATCATCCTTGGTATGGGGGCCCATGTGATTAAGGTCGGTCTTAACCCGATCCTTATCTCACTTATGGAACGAGGCATCATCTCTGCCATCGCACTCAACGGCGCTGGCATCATCCATGATACTGAAATTGCCATGGTCGGACGTACCTCTGAAGAAGTTGCAGATGTACTGGGTGCGGGTGCCTTTGGCGCGGCCAGGGAAACGGGTGAGACCCTGAACTCTGCCATCAACAAGGGCGCCGAACAGGGAATCGGGATTGGTGAAGCTGTTGGTAAAATGCTCTGCGAGCAAGACTTCCCCTATAATAAGCACAGCCTCATTGCCACAGCCTACAAGCTCAATATACCGGTAACGGTACACGTGGCCATGGGCACAGATATTATCCATATTCACCCCAGTGTTGATGGTGGAGCCATCGGCAGTGCCGGCCACCAGGATTTCAGACTCTTCTGTAGCCTGATGAGTCATCTCCAGGGAGGGGTTTACCTCAATGTCGGATCGGCTGTGCTGTTGCCGGAAGTCTTCTTAAAAGCCCTTACCGTGGTCCGTAACCTTGGCCACCAAGTGACCAAATTCACCACTGCTAATTTTGATTTCATCCGTCATTACCGGCCTGCAACCAATGTTGTCCATCGTCCCAATCTAGAAGGCGGTAAAGGATTTAACTTTACCGGACACCATGAGCTGATGCTGCCTCTGTTCGCTGCGGCCTTACTCGATGAAATTGACAAATCCCAGTAGAGCCTGTATATCGCTCCTGTGATATATACCTGATAATAACTCAACATCGGAAAGAACTTCATGCGTCCCCTGTTACGTATAGGAACTCGAGCCAGCTTGCTGGCAGTCACCCAGTCTACCTGGGTCAAGGATCAAATTGAAAGCCAATATCCTGACACGGAGGTTGAGCTCGTCCGTATTACTACCAAGGGTGATAAAATCCTAGATGTTCCCCTGGCCAAAGTCGGAGGTAAAGGGCTCTTTGTTAAAGAGATAGAAGACGCTCTATTGGCAAACGAAGTCGACATCGCAGTACATTCCATGAAAGACGTTCCAACCGCACTGCCGGAAGAACTGCACGTCGCGATCATTCCAAAAAGAGAAACAGCAGCAGATGCCTTTGTTTCTGTCCGCTACAAAACCATTGAAGACCTTCCTCAGGGGGCAACAATCGGGACATCCAGCCTGCGTAGGAAGTCGCAACTTGCAGCAATGCGTCCTGATTTACGCATACTTGACCTGCGAGGCAACCTTGACACCCGTCTAAAAAAACTGGAGCAAGGAGAGTATGATGCTATCATTCTTGCTGGTGCAGGACTGAACAGGCTGGGCATGCAGCAGCGCATCACAGCTCTCTTTACCCCCACCCAGATGTTGCCCGCCATTGGTCAGGGATCGCTAGGTCTGGAACTGCGAAAAGAAGACGCAGAACTCCTCGATGGATTACAATTCCTCCACCACGCTGACACTGCAACCACAGTCTCAGCTGAAAGAGCATTTCTTATTCGGCTGGATGGCGGCTGCCAAGTTCCTATCGGTGCTCATGCAACCCTTGATGGCGACAAAGTGTGTCTCACCGGACTTGTTGCGAGTGTCGACGGTATAACCATATTAAAAGATTCCATCGAAGGACCTGCCGGAGATGCTGCCCAACTCGGCACTCAATTGGCAGAAACCCTGCTCGACCGTGGCGGAAAGGCAATTTTGGATGAAGTGTACAGCGCCCAGGATTGATTATTCCTCTGGGTCAGCCTAACTCGTGCCGTCCACAAATGGTATTTAGGCCCGATAGCTGCGTTATGCTTAAAACTTTATCCTCGGAATATCAATTATATGCCTGCGGTAAAATTTTGCACATGCCTTACTCTCAAGCCAAAATCCTCATTTCTGGACAGACACTAACTCGTGATATAATATTCAACGGTACAGTAAACAGTGACCACACAAAAAACAGACCAGAAAAAACCTGTCGGCAAAGTATACCTTATCGGAGCTGGCCCCGGCGATCCAGGACTGATTACCCTTCGTGGCAAATACCTACTCGAACGAGCCGAGGTTGTTGTCTACGATTACCTGGCCAATAAAAAGCTGCTCAACTACGTGCCTAAAACAGCCAAATTTATTTATGCAGGTAAAAAAGGCGGCGGGCTGCATGCCTATACTCAGGAAGGCATCAACCAGCTCTTGGTCGACCATGCCAAGGCAGGCAACATAGTAGTCCGACTGAAAGGCGGCGACCCTTTTATATTTGGCCGAGGTGGAGAGGAAATAGAAGAGATTGTTGCTGAAGGGATTGATTTTGAAGTGGTCCCAGGCGTCACTTCTGCAACAGCTGCTGCCACCTACGCTGGTATTCCCATTACCCATCGAGACTACACAGCATCTGTTGCCTTTGTTACTGGGCACGAAGACCCCACCAAAAAATATTCTAATATCCATTGGGACAAACTCGCTACAGGGGTAGGGACCATAGTCATCTACATGGGGATAAAAGCCCTGCCGAGCATTACTAAAAAACTGATCGATTACGGCAGGTCACCCGAAACCCCGGTAGCGGTTGTTCGCTGGGCCTCTACCCCCCAGCAACGATCTGTGGTGGGAACTCTTGCCACTATTAGCGAAGTGGTCCAAAAAAATGGCATAAAACCCCCAGCCCTGGTCATTGTCGGTGAAGTTGTCAACCTACGCAAGACTATTGACTGGTACGAAAAACGACCGCTGTTCGATAAACGAATCGTCGTCACCAGAACCAGAGAACAGGCCAGTGAGCTGGTTGCCAAACTTGAGGAACACGGTGCTGAGTGCTTTGAATATTCCACCATTCACATTGAGCCCGTCAGCGACTACGCCCCCCTGGACCAAGCCATTGCAGACATTAAAGAATACCAGTGGATACTTTTTACCAGTCTTAACGCGGTCACCTATTTTTTCAAACAACTGTACCAGAGTGGTCTCGATAGCCGTAGCCTTGCCGGGCCAAAGATTGCTGCAGTAGGGAAAGCGACAGCAGAGGAGCTGTTAAAATATGGGCTACGGGCAGACCTTATCCCGCAACGATTTACAGGTGAAGGCTTGGCAGAGTCCCTGCTCCAATCAAAGGTTGGTGAAGGATCTAAAATACTTCTCCCGCGGGCCCTGCGTGCAAGCGAAATTTTACCTGAAACACTGGCTGATGCCGGAGCCGAGGTCAACGTAGTGCCGGTGTATCAAAACGTGCCACCACAGGGCAGAAAAGAAGAACTCCGCGACCAACTTATTGAAGGCGATATAGATCTACTGACCTTCACCAGTTCCTCCACGGTAACCAACTTTCTGTCCATGGTTGATGCCAAGGACGATGAAGAGTTGCAGCAGCTGCTAGGTAAGGTGACCATTGCCGCCATCGGTCCGATTACAGCAGAAACCGTTAAAGAAAGCGGGCTGCAGGTAGATATTCAACCCGAACGTTATACCATAGCCGACATGGTAAACGCCATTGTTGACCACTATAAGGAGTTGTCCTGAAATAACTTGAACATCTCGCATCGCATCTTCAGGTCATCTTTGGCTGATCTTCAATCACAAAGTCCTCAACGTAGCACAACTACGCCTGCGGCTTTGTTCAATTAGATCACCCAAAGCTAACCTAAATATGAGCGCGATATTGTCCAACTTATTTACGGACAGCTCCGAAGAGAGTGGATTAAAGTCGTTTTCTTCAGCCATGGTGCGCTATTCTCCTGCCTACGGGAAAAAGGGTTGTTAATCTGCCTGCCCATGGTTGAGAAGCGAGAATATCTGTTGGTATTTATTCATGTCTGTTAGCCATGCGTCGGGGATGGCCTGTTTACCTTGGTACGCGCCTAAAAGCATACCAGCTACAAGTCCCCGTGCGGCTGAATCCCCGCCAGCCATGACATTGGCGATTAGGCCAGCCTGCAGATCTTTTTCATATTTTGCCACTAGATGCACTGCACCGGGGAGGGCAGAGGCGATTGTACAGGCCTGACCAAATTTTTTTATAACTGTTTCTGTTTTTTTATCCTGGGTATCCAAGGCTGTCCGGATACGGATATCAAGATCGATATCATTTACCCCCTCTTCGAGTGCTTCTTCCATAGCCATAACCGGGGATGAACCGTGAAGAATATTATACGCTGATCTGGCAATGAAAACAGCCCCGCTAAGAGTTGCCGGATGGTTATGGGTCATGACCGTTTGCTGGGTAACCGCCTGTACGAGTTGCTCCTTGTCGTTTTGGTACCAGAAAACAAGGGGGGCGATCCTGGCTGCCCCGCCAAGGTCGGTTGAAGTGGAACCACACGACTCTGGTGAACCATTTTTTTTCAGGTTTGCAAGGGTTGTTTTAGTGGCCGTATCTATATAGCCGTTGTAGCCGACAAAGAGCTGTTGCCAGAGAGTAGAAAATGAAGGCAGTTCAAATCCGTTTTGTTGGGAAAGTGATGTGAGCAACATAAATGCCTGATCACCGTAATGTGTAAAATCACCTTGTTGCTTATGTTGGTGATAGGAGGTCGGCAACGGAGCGATCAAATTGTTGACCCTTCCAAACTGGTGGGTGATTTCATCGGTGTCGTATATCCAGTGAGCTCCCAGTGCAAGGGCATCAGCAGCAAAAGATGTCAGTACCATTGAAATAGCGTTGTCAGTCATAATGTTCTCCATGGGCATATACGGTATCAATCATCATGCATGATTAATAGGGGAAACAGATAGGGTTACTCCAGGTGATTGTCAAATATGGGACGGTTTGAAACGATGTGGCTGGCAAGGCTAGTGTCGCGTCAACGATGAAATATCGAAATATTGCGCTGGATTTTTTTGGTCCTGGATTTCTTTAACTGGTTGTTCATAGCGGGCTATGTACCACCAGTTACGGAAATCTAGGTGCGAGAAAAAACAAGCAAGATACGTCAGAGCAGCGTTGACGAGACACTAAAACTATAGTACTTACTTTTTAAATTCTACTTGTAAACTACCACGTCTTAAGAAGATGGTAAGACAGCACTTTTGGCCGTCTTACGTGTGTAGCAGCTCTGGGCCTCCCCTCTCCAGAGCTGCTAATTACTCTATAACGGTTGGATCCGGTCTGTAGCAAGCTTACTGGATTGTACCAACAGTTATATCGACTACCTCAAATTCACGAACCCCACCTGGCGTTTTCGCTACCACATCATCTCCAACCTCTTTGCCGAGCATCGACCTGCCAAGTGGTGACAAGACAGAAATAGATCCTTTTTTTACATCTGCCTCTTCCGGGCCTAGAAGCTGGTAGGTTATCTCTTCATCGGTTTCCATATCCATAAGAGTGATGACTGTTCCAAAAATTGCCCTTTCTATAGGCACTTGGGAACAATTTATGATTTCTGCTCTTCCGAGTTTGTCTTTCAACTCCATTATCCGACCTTCAATCATACCTTGTCGTTCTTTTGCGGCATGATATTCGGCATTCTCTTTAAGATCACCATGTTCCCTGGCTACCTCTATAGCCTTAACTATTTCGTGACGCTCCACTCTTGCAAGCCTTTCGAGTTCGTTACGAAGTTGTTTGTTTCCTGTAAGAGACATAGGTATACGTTCAACCATTCCTTCTTCCTCTAGCTATAAATTGTTGTGTTTACAGGTCAAATATTTTTAACAATCCCGAAAACAGGCCTGTAGTCTCTTGCCTGTTTTATGACGGGAAAGCTATATCTGATAGGTGTGGATTATGCCTGCTGTTATTATAAAAGCATCAATTGATACTTTGAATGCCATTTTGCTGGAATTTTTTATGCAGAGCTGCCAACTCTTTGCCTCTGCCTTGAGTAATCAGTAACCCGTCCAGTTCCTGCCACACGGGATCACTCTTTGGTACTTCTTTTGCGATGAGGAGCAATATGTCTGTCAATTCGCTAAGCTCTCCCTTTTCGCGGAGGAAATCTGCCATTATTTTATAAACTTCCACTCTGTAATAGGTAACCTCTAGCAGGTCTTCCCATAGAAGTTTTGACCCGCTGTTTTCAACCAGTACCAATAAGTCTGAGGCTAAAGCAACCAAAGAGGTACGTCGTAGTCGGAGAAGCGACTGGTTATTTGGATAAGTAGGCATCAGCGAGTCACATATTTCCAGGGCTCTGTCTGCTCGACCTTTATCAAGAAAAATTTCAGCCTGTCGTTTGGCGAGCGAAATGTCTTGGCCGTTGATGCTTATTAACCTTTCAAGGTGGATCAACTCCATGGAAATGTTACCTTGAAGGCGGTAGTAACTAACCAACGCAAAATTGGCGGCTTCATCATTGGGAGCTAGGGCTATCAATTCCTGCCAAAACAGTGCTGCTTTCTCCTGGCTCCCTCTTTGCTTTGCTTCTTGTGCGCATGCTTTTATCACCTCAGGATCAGTAGGGTAAATGCCATATACCTCTGGTAATAATTCGCCTGCCCTGTCAAAGTGTTTTAAATGCACATATAACAGAGCTGCGCGGCGGGAATAAATTGTGTTTTCAGGCAGTAGGGTCATTAACCGTTCAACAAACTGCAGTGCTAATTGATGTTTTCCTTGCCCAATAAGTGCGCGACTTAAGCCGTCCATTACTGTAATGTTCTCTTGTCCCGCTGTAAATTGGGTAAGGAGTTGTCGGTACAGTTGTTCAGCTTTTTGTTGGTTGTCGATATGGAGTGCTATCTTTGCCTGAGCAAAAAGATATTGCGTTTTTTTCTGCCCTTTAGCCAAAAGAATATTTAATTGTTTTTCCGCTTGGTACCACTTTTCCATGTGAAGCAATACAGAGATATACTCCCATCTGGCCTCGTCGAGGTTTGGTTTGTTGTCCAACAAAACGGTGAAATTGGTGAGTGCCTTTTTGTAGTTCCCGCTACGGGACATCTCACGTGCTTTGTCCCAGGTGAGTTTCCAAACCGGAACGTCTTGAGAGGCATAGGCGATATCCCGTGCAGGTACCAAGTGTTCAGTATCATTTCCGTTGGTTACTGCATTTGCTGACAGGCTGTTTCCTGCCAGCAGAGCCACTGTAACTGGAACTAAAACCAAATTTTTCCCTAATGACTTTCTTCTCATTGAAATTTCCCCGGTAGGGGGATTTAGTGATAAAATTTCTTTATCGTGCGAACAACATATTCTAATTGTTCTTCTGAAAGTTCTGGGTATATCGGTAAAGCAAGAGATGTAGCGGCCGCGTCTTCTGCTACTGGAAAATGTTGTTTAGCAATGCTCGGAGTCCCGGCAACACATTCCTGTTGGTGCAGGCATAGCGGATAGTATATCTCACTGCCTATGGAATTATTAGCAA
>JAUVLX010000212.1 GCA_030600525.1 Desulfobulbus sp.
ATCAATTGCCGAATAAAATCGATATCTGAACTTTTTAACTGACGTCCCTGGATGACCATAAACTCATTCATGGTCGCCAATGTAAAACAAAAACGATGTGGAGTCCAGCCTAAAAGGGGCTATTAGGCATTAAAATTCAAAGGGCGATAAAATGGGTTTGCACCCAGCAAGATACGTCAGAGCAGCGTTGACGAGACACTAGGTCAGAGTAGTGAAGTTTTTTGCGGGGTGAGGAAAATTATTTGAGCGGAGGGGCGTAGTGGTGTGAGTGTGAACGTTAATTTTTACTTAATTTGCTTAGCGGGTAAGGAGTTGTCCGGAAATAACTTGAACATCTCGCCTCGCATCTTCAGGTCATCTTTGGCTGATCTTCAATCACAAAGTCCTCAACGTAGCACAACTACGCCTGCGGCTTTGTTCAATTAGATCACCCAAAGCTAACCTAAACATGAGCGCGATATTGTCCAACTTATTTACGGACAGCTCCTAAGCTCCGTCTACCGAAACGTGTTCAGTTTGCCGACTAAACGCACACACTGCCCCCCTACAGCCTTTCCCTCTGAAACCAGCTAACCTCTCTCTAGACTGCCTCAATTTTTCCCATCACCAACTTTTCCCATTGGCAAAGTTGTTGACAGTGATCAATGTTTGGTGTACCTAACACTTGTATTTCTTACTCAGAGCATAGTTGCAGGATACAAAAATGCCGGTGAAATACTTCACCGTCTGCAGAACTCTTTGGAAGCAAAACTTTGTAAAATTTAGAGCACATGAAAAACAACCACTTCCAAAAAACATGCTGCTTTTTTAACGGTGTTAAAAAGCGATGTATGAAGGGCAAAAGGAGAGGACATTGTTCCATTTCTTACCCATTGCATGAGGCATGTTCATGTAGCAAGCTTAAAGTATGCTCTGTAAGTGGAGATCGGAAAACATGTGCCCAAATGGCCAATCTTGGCCTTACACCTGGTAAAGAAATAGAATTGCTGTGTAAAGGTGGTGGCAATCAGTGCATGGTGAAAATTAATGGCGGAACTATCAGCTTAGACGACATTTCAGCGGCCAATATTCAGGTGGCACCAGCTTAAACGCGCTACCCGTATCACGAAATCCTTTTTTTTTCACAGGACGCAAACAGCATGCAACGCGTTATCGTTATTATCATCATCAGCATAGCGGTACTCTTTATTGCCCGCAAAATCTGGAAAACATTTACATCGCAGACAACAGGGCACTGCGGGGGCAGTTGTTCAACCTGCAATACCGGTGACAGCTTACCCAACGTCCACGCTTGTACCAAAAAAACAAGCGATTGAAATCATGCTGCAAGCTCAGGGAAGCATCCCATCCTCCCACTCCGACACATTTCTTACACGCTTCCAGATCTACGTGGCTACCAACTATAGCCACCCCCTAAACGATTCAAACCCAACATTCTGACTCTCTGGTACTCTTCCCATGGACACGGTTATCAATATTGCTCTGGCTGGAAATCCCAATGCCGGAAAAACAACGCTCTTTAACTACTTGACTGGCTTGCGTCAACATGTGGGAAATTACCCTGGCATTACGGTTGAGCATATACAAGGATGTTGCCTCCATAACCAACAAGGACTCAGTATTGTTGACCTACCTGGCACCTACTCTTTGACAGCGTACTCTTCGGAGGAACTTGTTGCCAGGGACTACCTGATTAATGAAAAACCGCAAATGGTCATCAACATTATTGATGCCTCCAACCTTGAAAGAAACCTGTACCTCACCTGCCAATTTTTGGAACTGGGGATTCCTCTGGTTATCGCCCTGAACATGATTGATGTTGCTGAAAACAGGGGATTGATCATTGACCATGAAAAACTAAGTGAAATTATAGGGATACCGGTTATACCGATTGTCGCCCGTTCAGGTAAAGGGGTGGACCAACTGCTTGATACCGTTATTCAAACGGCTCAAACCGGAATATCACCTGAACCAGCATTTCTCAGGTATGGCTCAGACATTGATGAAGCCCTTAGCGAAATGGTCCCCATCATCAATAAACATTCTCTGCTGACAGACACATATCCAGCACGATGGACCGGTGTTAAACTCCTGGAAAACGATGAGCAGGTCTACGAAAAATCCACTGCTGTAAGCCCTGAAGCAACCCTGCAGCTCAAAAAACACTGTGATCAAGTGACCGGACATTTGCAGCAAACAGCAGGTATCTATCCGGAGGCAGTGATTGCTGACCATCGCTATGGGTTTATCAAGTCCATCATGCGACAAAATATCGTTACCGAAAAATTTGTAGGAGACAGGCTCTACACTTCAGACAAAATCGATAAAATAGTAACCCATAGAGTGCTAGGACCATTAATCATGGCTTCGATCCTTTTTGGACTCTATGCATTTACTTTCAACTCCAGCACCTTTCTGGTCGACCTTTTCGCCTCTTTTTTCACCCTGCTCAGTAATACTGTGGATTCAGTGCTGGCAGACGGCCCTCTCAAATCCATGCTTATGTCTGGGGTCATCGATGGAGTGGGAGGCGTGCTCGGTTTTGTCCCCATAATAATGTTCATGTTTTTTGGCATAGCAATCCTGGAAGACAGCGGGTATCTGGCAAGAGTAGCCTTTATGCTGGACCGTATTTTCCATGCCTTTGGCCTCCACGGATCTTCGGTCATGCCGTTCATTATCTCCGGTGGGATTGCTGGAGGCTGCGCAGTACCAGGGGTCATGGCAACCAGGACCCTTCGTTCGCCAAAGGAAAGGATTGCAACCCTGTTGACCGTGCCGTTCATGAACTGTGGTGCGAAGCTGCCGGTACTGACTCTGCTGATCGGAGCCTTCTTTGCAGACCACCAGGCTCGGTATATGTTTCTTGCAACCGTTATTTCCTGGATCGTTGCCTTATGTGCGGCAAAATTCTTACGGATGACTGTGCTCAGAGGTGAATCAACCCCTTTTGTGATGGAGTTGCCCCCTTACCGGTTTCCGACCATTAACGGACTTGTCATCCACACCTGGGAACGGACATGGCAATATATAAAAAAGGCAGGGACGGTCATCCTTGGTATTTCAGTACTGCTGTGGGCAATGATGACCTACCCAGGACTACCGGAAGACCAAGTCGCATCCTTTGAACAAAAGCGCCAGGAAATCATTCAACAATCCACTCAAGCCGACAGTACCGGTGCCGAAAAAGCTTTGCATGCCCTCAATGCGGAACAGGCTGCGGCAGGGCTTAAACATTCCATTGCTGGTCGTATCGGCATTGCCTTTGAGCCTGCCAGTCAACTTGCAGGTATAGACTGGCGAACAAATATCGCCCTACTCGGTGGTTTTGCGGCTAAAGAAGTTATCATTTCCACTCTTGGCACTGCCTATTCCATTGGTAGTATTGCCACCGAGGAATCGACCTCTTTGACCCAAAGACTTGCCAGTGACCCGGCATGGAATCCGGTTGTTGCCCTGGCAGTGCTCCTGTTTATAATGTTTTACGCGCCCTGTTTTGTGACCGTGATCTGTATTGCCAAGGAATCAGGATCCTGGAAGTGGGCCTTTTTTTCCATGGCATTCAATACCGTATTTGCCTTTGGGATGGCAGTAGCTGTATATCAAATAGGAATGCTGCTCAACCTGGGATAACCTGCTGAGCTCTACTGGTGGGCCATGCCACCACTCACTTGGGGCACCATAAAAAAAGGACCATCCAAATTGTTCGGATGGCCCTTTTTTTTACGTGATTACCATTAATCCTCAGCCTCATTTACATCTGTCAGCCTAACTACCAGGTATCTTACACAAATATATGACGGGCGTGTTCTATGACAACAGGAAACAATTTTAGCCATATGCAGCAAAGACGTTATTGTCCAAGAAATACTAACATTTCAGTTCGTTATTCGCTTGCTTGTAAGTGTGGCTGAATTTCGTTGGTAATCACATTTTTTTTATGGCTTGTATGACGTGAATCGTTCCAGCACATCCTGCATCTGCTCGTCAGATAAAAGGGGGGGGGAACCTATTTGCAAGGCCTGGACATACATTTTTGCAAGCGCCTCTATCTCGATCGCCAGCGGGAGCAAATTTTCAAGATCTTTGGTAAAACACACCACTCCGTGATGTGCCAACAGGCAGGCTCGTCGCCCCTGCAGGGTACGTAAAAGGGCATCAGAAAGTTCCTGACTGCCAAAGAGCGCATAAGGTGCAAGGGGAATACTGTCCCCTCCTGCAATAGCCACCATATAATGAAAAGGCGGAATAGGTTTTTCCAGACATGCAAGAGTCGTGCACCACGTTGCATGGGCATGTAGGATACATCCTACATCAGGATGTTTTTCGTAGAGATCCCTGTGCATCCGCCACTCTGTAGACGGCTTACGCACACCGGTACACTGCCCCGACATGTCCACCAAAACCAGATCCTGCGGTTTGCACTGATCATAGGCTAAAGCTGAGGGGGTCAAAAGAAACCCTTCTCCACTACGCACGCTCACGTTACCGGAAGTTCCCTGGTTCAAGCCACTGCTGTTCATAGCCCGGGCAGTTGCAATCAGCTGTTCACGCAATCCATTCTCAGGCATTATTTCTTTTCCGGATAAAGAGAAAGTAAACCTTCGCGGGTTGCCTCAGCAACTCCGCGTTCAGTAATGAGCCCGGTAACCAAATGTGCGGGGGTGACGTCAAAGGCTGGATTATAGGCACGGGTTCCCTGCTGGGCGATTTCTACCCGGTCTATTATGCCGGTCGTCGCACTCCTTCCCTGAACAAACAACACTTCTTCCGCGTCCCGCTCTTCAATAGGGATGTTTTTCACTCCATTTCCTGTTGACCAGTCTATGGTTGAGCCGGGCAAAGCCACATAAAACGGAATAGTGTTATCTGCAGCAGCCAGTGCCTTGAGATAGGTCCCGATCTTGTTGCACACATCACCGTTGGCTGCCGTGCGGTCTGTTCCCACGATACAAAGATCCACCATACCATTCTGCATCAAATGCCCTCCGGCATTGTCCACCACCAGATGATGATCAATACCTGCCGCTTTCAACTCCCAGGCAGTCAGGTGAGCACCTTGATTTCTCGGCCTGGTCTCATCCACCCACACATGCACCGGAATTCCGGCTTGAGCAGCTTTATATACAGGTGCCAGTGCTGTCCCCCAGTCTACCGTTGCCAGCCACCCGGCATTGCAGTGGGTCAGTATATCTACCCTGCCCTTCTGCTGCTTCTCCTCCCAAAGCCGTGCAATAATAGCTGCCCCATGATCGCCAATTGCCTCGTTAACCTCGCAATCTTCCTCACAGAGAAACGCAGCCTCCTTATAGGCAAGCTCAAGCCAGTCCTTTGGCGAATGTTTATCCAACAATGTGTTTAACCGCTCGACCGCCCATTGCAAATTGATTGCCGTGGGCCTGCAACTGACAAGACGCCTGCTGATCTGTTCAAGCTGGTTCTGGGTACATTGCTCACGGAGCCCGAGACAGATACCATACGCAGCAGTAGCACCGATTAACGGAGCGCCCCGTACCTGCATGTCTGTAATCGCAATAATAGCATCTTCTACAGTGGCAAGACTGTGGACAACAAATTCGTGGGGCAGCCGTGTCTGATCAATTATATTAACGGTTACGCCTTCAGTATCCAACCAGATGGATCGAAAACTTTGCCCATTTACAAGCATGTGATGTGCCCAATGGTAGAAAAAATATTAAAAGAGTGCAGACTACGCTCTACACCTACTGTCTTGTTGATGGAATCAGCTCGGGAGTCCAAAAAATAACACCCCGCCCTTCGGCCTCCTCCCAAAAACTCGGGCCGTCCCATTGCCGTGTTTGATCACGATAACCGTCATGCATGACTTTCATGGTAATTTTACCCGTATTTTCCAGCTGCTTTTCGCTAAACTGGTGCACGCCTCGCAATGGAGTATTGCCGAGATAAATCCATTTATCACTACATGGCAGATCCTTTCCCGATGCCTTAAACAGCACATGTGATCCTTCGGGTTGCGAATTCACTTTAAAACTCACGGTAGCTTTTTTTGACGAACAGCCAGACAAGACCAGCATGGCTGTGGCAACCGCCAGAAGCACACACTTCCCGATTGAAGCCGAAGAAATAATCTTTTGTATATTCATTATTTTTGGCTCCTTTTAATCATGTCAATAATGATATGCTGCGCCTCTAGTTCGGCTTCTTCTCTGGTCTCATGGCGGGTATTCACCCAGAGCGAAGTAATCTCCTCCCTATACCCTGTCTTGCGCATCTGCACGGTCACATATTCCGCCTTGCCGTCTTCAGCTTCCCAAAAAACGACCAACGGGGTATGGGTATT
>JAUVLX010000010.1 GCA_030600525.1 Desulfobulbus sp.
GATATGCTCCAGCAGTTCAGATTTTTTTTTATTCATAAACGGCCTCACACTTAGAATGAACAAACGGTATAATTTTTCCCTCTATATTCAGTCTATCACCTCAGCTGATATTTTTATAATCTCAGAAAAGATAAAAAACAGTATCTATTACGTATATAGACTGTAAATCTCTTATAGGCAGTCTTTCGGCCCGACTTAAACCTACTACTGTTCATCTTTGATCTTACCTGGAATTTTCGGAAGTTAATATATCTCCTATAGGTCAAGGCTTACAATGTCATTGCTGGGAAAAGAAAGTTCCAGGTTATCTCGAGAAAATAGACACTGACCCAGTATCGCCAGATTTGATGAAATAACCTTGTTTTCGTTTTATGAGGGACCGGTTTCATTACTGAGGGGCAGGGGCGCTATATCGGTCAAGGGGTTCTTAAATTACCAGGAGCCAAGAGGGGCATGGTGTTATCTTCCTTGACATGGGTCGCAGGAGTGCATTATACAGAACTTTATGAACAGAGACGTAACACAGATAATAAACAGACGTTGGTGGTGGCATATGACAATGACTATGCCAGCAGAATGATGTTCTGAATGTAGAATAAAATACACTGTCGGCATAAGATGCCGGCAGTTTCGTCTTTTTTTAAAGGGCTGTCGGAAATTTTTCCGACAGCCCTTTTTTTTTTATTTTTATAAAAATTCACACAAGCAAAGGAGAAGTAATGAAAAGAATACTCACTGGAGACAGAACAACCGGTAAGCTGCATATTGGTCACTATTTCGGTTCGTTGGAGTCGCGAGCCAAGCTCCAGGATGACTATGACACCTGTATCATTTTGGCGGATATGCAGGTGTTATATGACCATTTAAGCGATGAAAAGGGAAAGTTGATTCGCACGAATGTGTATCACGCCTTACTGGATAACCTTTCTGTTGGTCTTGATCCTGAAAAGGTCACTTTTTTTGTACAAAGTGAAATTCCAGAATTGTCTGAATTAGCAATGCTCTTTATGTTTTTAGTTAGCGTGGGGCGGGCAAAACGTAATCCCACTGTTAAAGATGAAATGAATCAGGCTGGAACGAATTATGAGCATATGAATCTTGGCTTTCTCTCGTTTCCAGTATCTCAAGCAGCAGATATTCTTCTCCCAAAAGCAAACCTGGTACCTGTTGGCGAAGACCAGGTTCCCCATGTGGAGCAAACCAGAGAAATTGCCAGACGCTTTAATACGCTGTTTGGAGACGTTTTCCCTGTACCAGAGTTTAAAATAACAAAAGTTGCAAGATTGCCAGGACTTGATGGGCAGAGCAAAATGTCAAAATCTCTTGGCAACGTTATTAACCTTTCTGATACTGAGGAAGCGGTAAACCGTAAGATTAAGAAAGCGTATTCTGGTGAAGGCCATGCACTGTTTACTTATGGTGAGCTTTTTGGTGTTAAGCCTGATGATAAAATGGGAGCGTTTAAGCCTGCTCTTGCTGATGGAATAAATGAATTCCTTACCCCCATTAGAAAACGTCGGGCTGAATTTGAAAAAGATCCCGGTTATCTCCGTGAAATACTCAATAAAGGACAAAAAAAGATCAGAACTATTGGTTCTGAAACTATGACCCAGGTAAAAGATAAGATGGGTATGATATACTGAGGCCATCTTGTATAATTGCCTTTTCGCCCAATCTCTCGGAGTCTAGCGCTTACCTCGTTATGCTCAAAAAATTATCCTCGGAGGTAAGTGTAGACTCCGATATTAAATATATGTCTGTGGTAATTTTTTTCGCATGCCTCGGAGTCGGGGCTTACCTAATCTTGGACGAAAATTCTAATTATTCAAGATACCCTTGAATGAACCTTACGGTCCTAAAAAGGATCCTGTGTCTTAACTGCTCCGTAATAGGTGTATAAAATGAATAAACAGTACAAGACGATTGCTTTCCAGGGAATGCCAGGTGCCTATTCAGAGCTAGCCTGTCAAAAAGCATATCCGGAATTGAAAACAGTGCCATGCGTCTCCTTTGAGGCGGCCTTTCGAGCTGTTCGGAACAAGGAGGCGGATCTTGCCATAATCCCGATTGACAATAGCCTTGCAGGACGTGTGGCTGATGTGCATAATCTTATTCCCAACGGAGAACTCTATATTATAGGCGAACACTTTCAGCTGATTCGGCACTGCTTGCTGGGGATTCAGGGGGCAAAGCTGGAAGATTTAACAGACGTGCACAGCCATGTTCATGCAATCCCTCAATGTAAACGTTTTGTAGATAAACATGGCTTGAATAAACACGTTGTAGCCGATACAGCAAAAGCTGCCTCAGATGTTAAAAAGTGGAATGATAAAACCCAGGCAGCGATCAGTTCTGAATTCGCGGCAGATATCTATGGACTCGATATTTTGCAAAAGGACATTCAGGACGCGGACCATAATACGACAAGGTTTTTGGTTTTTGCCCCGGATGTAAAAACTCCAGCTTGGGAAAAGCACCACACGTATCTTACAAGTTTTCTCTTCGAAGTACGTAACATCCCTGCAGCCTTGTATAAAGCATTGGGTGGGTTTGCAACCAACGGTGTACAGATGGCGAAGCTTGAGAGTTATGTTGATCAACATTTTAATGTGGCTCGATTTTATGCAGATGTTGAAGGGCACGTTGATGAGCCATCTTTGCAGTTGGCATTTCAGGAACTCGATTTTTTCGCAAAACGTGTGTTAATGCTCGGTACATATCCGGCTCATGAATTTCGAAATGGTTCGAGATCACCGGCAGTGGCAGGGAAACTCTAACAAGAAGAGCTTTTTCGATACAGGGAGAGAGGCATTTGCACACACAGGGGGTATGTCGAAGGTCATGCAAAATGCAACGACGCCGTAGACCGAAATTTGAAAGACGTCATCATGTTAGGCATCTCTACTTTTATAGCGATGCTTAGTACTTTCAGTTAGTCAATTCTTATGAGGAGTTATACTATGAAAGTCTTTTTTAACCCTCGTTTCTATGATGTTTATACCTCCGATCCTGCTGCTGAGGCAGGAAGGATGGAAGCTGTCGTGGAAGAGGTTGGGTCGTGTTTTCAGATCGTTACATGCAATTATGCCGATGAAGATGATCTTCTGGCTGTTCATGCAGGGACACATGTTGAGGAAGTGGCGCGGCTAGGATTGTATGATATAGCAGCCCTGGCAGCTGGAGGGGCCATCCAGGCTGCGATGTCCGGGATGGAGGAACCAAGTTTTGCCCTCATTCGACCGCCGGGCCATCACGCCTCGGCGGACAGTTACTGGGGATTTTGCTATTTCAACAACATGGCTGTTTCCCTCGCTTACCTGCGGGCCAAGGGGCTCATTGAGAAGGCCTTTGTCCTTGATTTTGATCTTCATTATGGGGACGGTACTGTTAATATTCTTGGTCAGGAATCGTGGGTCGAGATTCTGAACCCGGAAGCTAAGCAGCATGATGCCTATCTTGATGAGGTGGACAAGGCTTTACGAACTGTGGAGGCAGATGTAATTGCTGTGTCTGCCGGCTTTGATCACCATGTAAATGACTGGGGTGGCCTTTTGTATACAGAGGATTACAGAACCATGGGCAGATGGGTTCGTCAGGCAGCAGTGCGCAACAGTGGTGGGTGTTACGGAATCCTCGAAGGGGGGTACAATCACAATGTCCTCGGCCACAATGTCCTTGCCTTTTTGGAAGGGATGAATGGCTAACCGAGGTTTTCTGCTCTTGACCAGATGGTATGGGGGCAGACAAGGAGGGAGTAGATTGCCTTATTTATTCGAAAAGGGAAAAGAGCACCTTGCCGTGGGTCAGTTGGGTCAGCGCCTTTTTCAGTTCAGGGAGTCGTTCTTCGGGCAGCCGTATAGTGAATCCTGCATCCGCAGCAAAATCGGTGCTGATAATCCCAGCTTCGAAACCGGGCATGAGTCGTTTAAAGAGAGTGATATGTGAGTAGCCCAGGGTGATCTGGACGTCTGCAAGGGAAATTTTTTCCCGGGTGGGAAGGTCTACCAGGGCAAGTTTGACCATGCCGGAGTAGGCTCGCACCAGACCACCGGTGCCGAGTTTGACCCCTCCGAAATATCGGGTAACCACACAGGAAAGCTCTCCCACGTCACAATGGAGGAGTATATTGAGCATGGGCTTTCCTGCCGTGCCGTGGGGCTCTCCGTCGTCGCTCATTCCTACATGGGCGGTGTCTGCGGGTGGACCGCATTGAAAAGCCCCGCAGTTGTGGTTGGCATCGGGAAATTCGTCTTTTATTCGAGCTATAAAGGCCTTTGCAGATCCCGCATCCGCTGTGTGTCCCATGGTGGTGATAAACCTGCTGCGTTTGATGATATCCTCCACCCTGTAGAACTCTGTGTCGTTCAGCGCGGGGATGAGATAGCGGTGACTCATGGGAGAATTGGGCCTGAGCAGATGGAGTGAGAAAGGTGCTTTTACCCCTGATACTTACATTAATTCCGGTACGAGAGAACTGATAAAAAAGTCAGCGCTGGCTGATTTTCACAAAAGATATGAAAAAAACAGTCCCCTCGGTCTGTAATAAAAAGTTAATCTGTTTCACGTACGAATATGGGCTGCTGGTACATGCCTTCAGGAGTCTGCTCCTGGGGACGAGGACGATTGGCAGTGCCCTCTGGGTTTGTGTCCAGAATTAGGTAATCCAGCTCATGTTTGGGTAAGGCGTTGTATCTTTTTGCCTGGGAAAGATAGAACACACCTCCAATAGCAACCCAGATAGCACATGCATACCAGGATTCTATGGCCATGAAGCCTGGACTGCCTGGTACGCAGAGAAGCAGGAGAATACCAAATGAAATAAGTCCGCCTAGGAAGGCGGTGCTGCTTTTGATGGGAATGGCCACATCTGCGCTGTTGGATTTTTTGGTTTCGCGGTAAGCACCCAGGCAGGTATACATGTAGCCAAATGCAGTCCCCAAGGCTGCCATGTCCACCACCCAGATGATGACATTTCTTCCGAACCATGGTGCCATCAGCGCCATCGCCGCTGTAAAAAGAACCGCATTTTTAGGAACACCTGTATTTTTATCCACCTTTATAAACCACTCGGGCAGGACCTTGGCTCGCCCCATGCTGAACAGCAGGCGGCTGGTGGCCATGTAAAATCCATTGATGCCAGTACAGATCCCCATGGAGATAGCCAGCACCAAGAAAATGAGTCCTGCTTTACCGACGGCTGCCTGCATGGCGTATCCGGTGGGCCATACATGATTAGCTGCAACCAGCTCCTGCCAGGGAAAAACCACACCGGTGGCCAGGAGAACCAAGATGTATATCAGCCCCCCTACGAGGATTGATATCATGATCAGCTGGTTGGCCTTGGCAGGGGGGAAGTCATACTCCTCTGCTGCCTGGGGAATAGTATCAAATCCGACAAACAGGAAGGGAGTGATAGCCAGAATAGCCACAATCCCAGAAACCGTTGAAACCTCAGGGTTATATCCAGGCAGCAAGTTGGAGATGGAAGAGATCTCAGCCATTCCAGCACCACCTGCAATCAAAAAAACAGCGCCAACCAAAAGACCGACCATGTATACCTGTACATTGGCAACGCTTTTGGAGCCTTTATAGTTAAGGTATCCGAAAATAAGCATTGCCGCCGAAGCCAGAACCACTTCTCCTGCATAAATCTTGGAGCCTGCAAGGGTATAAAGGTGTCCTTGGGTAAACAGGTCTGGGGCGACAAATTTGGCGAGCAAAGAAAGTGCCGTGGCGTTTAAGGGAACAATGCTGAGGTATCCCAGGGTTAAGAACCAGCCACAGATATACGCATGATATCGGCCAAAGCCATTATAGGCATAAGCAAATTCACCGCCTGATACGGGAACTTTCTGCACCATGTAGCCATAACTTTTGGCAATGATCAGCATGGCAAGGCCGCCGAGGGAAAGGCCTATAACAGCCCCCATGGGGCCGCCTTGCTTCATCATAGTGCCGGGAAGGATAAAACTACCCCATCCTATAATAGATCCGATAGCCAGTGCCAGAACACCTGCTGGGCTCAATGATTTTTCAAGGACTACTCTTTCTTTCTTACCCATGTAACATCTCCCTGCCTGATACGGTTTATCTCCAGTGTCAAATCCGAAAGACGTGTGGTCACGCCTGCTTTTTCCTGTTGGTTGACGACTCGGTTTATGCCTGTAAAGGGTATATATACGGCCCTTTTGTTCTGTTGTCGGTGAGGCGTACTCCTGTTTGAAACAAGTAAAAAGGGGTTAGGAGTTGTCCGTAAATAACTTGAACATCTCGCATCGCATTTTCAGGTCATCTTTGGCTGATCTTCAATCACAAAGTCCTCAACGTAGCACAACTACGCCTGCGGCTTTGTTCAATTAGATCACCCAGAGCTAACCTAAATATGAGCGCGATATTGTCCAACTTATTTACGGACAGCTCCTTAGCAATAAGCTGATCTGTAATGTCTAGTGCCTGATGTATCAGTAGTGAGGGCGGAGTATTACAATCCAAGGTCGAAAGCAATGAGAGTTTTCAAGCCAGGTGCCTCTATCCCCCGGTAGCGCCAAACAACTTGCCTTAAGCTAAGTTTTTGCCGACTGTTTCCTTATCAGGTAGACGGTTGCCGGATGAACAACAAGTGGTGCCTGTAGATCATAAAAAAACATGAATGTCAAGCAGGCCAGCCATCATTCCTTTGCTTTATGTATTTAATAGTGCCGTTTTTTATCAAAGAAGTTATCAGATTCCCCCACCATGTGGGCCATCATCGTTTTTGTGTTGCATCCTTTCAAAGGAACGGTATCTTGTATCAATCATTTAATCTCCTTTATCAAGAATCAAGAAGGAACATGTCATGACAACAAAAGATTATTCTCGTTATCCTCATCAATATCCCGATGCCTCTGGACATTTCGGTAGTTACGGCGGATCCTATATTCCACCGGAACTGCAGGTCGAGATGGATAAAATTACCAAGGCCTATCAGACCATAAGTCAAACCCATCGTTTTATTGAGGAGCTGCGCTCCATTCGGAAACATTTTCAGGGACGTCCTACCCCGGTGTTCCATGCAGATCGGCTCTCAGAAATGTGCGGCGGTGCTCAAATTTATCTCAAGCGCGAAGACCTCAACCATACCGGAGCCCATAAACTCAACCACTGCATGGGTGAAGGGTTGCTGGCCAAGTTCATGGGCAAAAAGAAACTGATTGCCGAAACTGGTGCTGGACAGCACGGCGTTGCTCTGGCAACGGCAGCTGCCTACTTTGGTCTTGAATGCGAGATCCATATGGGGGAAGTTGATATCGTAAAAGAAGCCCCCAACGTGACCAGAATGAAACTGTTGGGAGCCAAGGTCGTGCCTGTTTCCTTTGGTTTGAGAACCCTCAAGGAAGCTGTTGACTCCGCTTTTGAAGCGTATTTGAAAGACCCCATCAACTCTATCTACTGCATTGGCTCGGTTGTCGGGCCCCATCCTTTTCCAATGATGGTGCGGGATTTTCAGACCATTGTCGGCATTGAATCCAAAGAGCAGTATTTCGACATGACCGGTGGGCTTCCGGATGTGGTCTGTGCCTGTGTGGGTGGAGGCAGTAACGCCATTGGTATTTTTTCCGCCTTTATTAATGATCCTGTCAAACTGGTAGGAATTGAACCGGGTGGGCGTTCACTCAATCTTGGCGACCATGCTGCCACTGCGGCTTTTGGTAAGCCTGGAATTATCCATGGCTTTAAATGTTACCTTCTCCAGGATCTGGAAGGTGAACCGGCCCCTGTATATTCCATTGCAAGTGGACTCGATTACCCAGGCGTCGGGCCAGAGCACAGTCTGCTCAAGGACGAAGGCCGGATTAGTTATGAGGTAGCCGATGATAAGGAGGCTCTTGATGCCTTTTACCTGCTGAGCCGTGTCGAGGGGATTATACCTGCCCTGGAAAGTGCCCATGCCGTGGCCTATACAATGAAGCTTGCCAAAGAGATGGAACTTGGCTCCATACTGGTGAATCTTAGCGGACGCGGTGATAAGGATATGGAGTTTGTCACCGCAGAGTACGGTTTCAGCATGGATGAGGCGAAAAAGAAGCTCTAAGAGACGGAAAGATAAAAAGCTCATTTCCCTGAAGAAAGGGAATGTGAATTCCAAAGAGGTCTGCTTCTTTACAAGAGGCAGACCTCTTTTTTTGTGTCGATACAATCGTTTTTTGGTCTGGTTTCACCCTCAGGATGCTTTTGGTAGTGACCAGTTCAGGTGAATTGCCAGTACCCTTAACAATATCACTGCTGATGCTGCGATCAGCAACGAAAGATTGTTGTTTAGCTCCAACATCTGGAGCAGTACCAGAATGACGCCTCCAAGGATGCAGGCCGATGCATAGATTTCGCGACGCATGATCAGGGGAATTTCGTTAGATAGAATATCCCGCAACACGCCGCCAGCAGTACCGGTCATGACGCCCATTAATACTGCGCCAAGAGGGCCGGTTTCAAAGCTGAGCGCCTTACCTGTGCCAATAACCACAAAGGTGCCCAGGCCGATGGCATCAAAATAGAGGAGTATTGATTCAAACTGCGGCCACAGGCGATGGGTAAAAAAGACGAATAAGGCTACCAGGATAGGTAGCCACAGATATATTTCATTGTGCAGGCAGAATGGCGGCAGGTCACCAAGGAGCACGTCACGGATGGTACCGCCGCCGATTGCCGTCACCATACTTAGTACCAGGATTCCGAACAGGTCCATTTCACGGCGAACTCCAGCCAGTGCCCCGGAAGTGGCAAAGGCGATGGTGCCTATAAGATCGAGTGTGTAGAGGATGTTCATGGAATGGACGATAACTGTATGTTTGGGTTAAGGCAATAGTGCTTCTAAAAAATTATTTTGACCGTAATGGTTTGACAGTGGTTAGCTGTGAATTGGCAGGTCTCCTGTGTAAAGCGTTGGCTCAAAAAGTTACCTCATCATAAGTACTTTTCAATAGTCTGTATATCTGTTTAGCTTCAATTGGTTATTGCCATCCTATGGCATCAACTTCGAAATTTGTTCCACACTTATTTTTAAACTTTGGTTCAGCCTGTTGGATGAGTTCCTCTAAGGAGATATCTTGTAGCTGCTCGAAAGGCAGGTTAATGAATACATCTACCAGCTTTCCGTCATTGCAGGAGATCTGCAACCGCTTATGCGCTCCCTCTCCGAAAGCCTCATCAACCGCTTCGAAGAAAGAATTGCTTGTTACTTCCTTGCCAATATTGTTTGACATGAAGCTCGCCATCCCTTCCTCATTGAATTCCTTTAGCATGCGTATAGCGATGTGAAAGTAGCCATCGGCGTCCCACTTGGTTTGACACGTGCCATGTTTGTACCACTCATGACGTTGTAAGCAGGAACCGTGTGCGGCACTAGGCATAACAACCCCTAACTCTTGAAGGGTTTCTGGCTGCATGGGAACAGGTGCAAAGTTGCAGAAAGGACGCATGCCTTTTTTGTAATCGCCACAGAATTCGTATTTAATACCACAGGAATTTTTGTTGGGCCAAAGACCATGGAGGCTAAAGTTGTTTGCCTGATAGGAGAGAGGGTCGGTTACAGTGCATTCTGGTTTGTCTCTATGTGTTTCGCAGAAAGCTGGCTGCCAGCTTACGGCGAGCACATAGCTGTCTCCCAATCCTGCTGTATTGCATTCCTTAACCACGCCGGGGCCTTTCTTTCCGGAAGGGGATTTTCCTTTGCTGGTGAGAGTGGCTTGGCCACATTCGAAGTAGGTCCAACGTTCAGCAGGACTTGCGCCTTCCATGCGAAGGCGGTACCAAGTTGTCCCAGGTGATTTGTTGAGTTCTATGATCGGATAACTCTTGCCGTGTTCAAGTCGTATTTCTCCTGGATTGGTTTTGCGGTGGATCGATTGATACGCCTGACAATTCTTTGTCGCTGTGAACTCCCCGGTCACGGGAACGCTGGCGAATGTTGGGCTGTTGAGGCACATCAGCAGCCAAATGAACGTGAGCAGCCATCTTGTTAATTTTTTCATAATTTCCTCCTGTTTTTTTGGTGTTGTCTCGGTACCTGATTGTAAGTGAAGTGACGGGGGATATGTACCCCCGGCAGATGAGCATGACGATGAAGACTAAAATTTAGCTGTCGCCGGGAGTACATGTTGTTGGTTGGTGGCGTTTTTTCAGTTCGATTATTCCGCGGAATGGATGAGTACTTCCTCACCAAATGCACCGGGTTGATAGGCCGATGCGTTATTGGTTGACAATGTCGAACGTATTACCCGCACAGGCCGGGCGGAGGCTTTTTGGGCTTGCATCATATCCGAATCAGCATCACCGTAATAAACCAAAATGCCCTTCTCTTGAATAAATTGCGTTTTAGGAGACTCGGACGTGAAAATTACATCAGGCTTGGGAATACCAAAATTCTGGGCAAGAATTTCTGGTAAAATGGATTGAGTAGAACTGTTACGGGCAGTGATAAACACAATTTTGTCACCCCGCGTAAGGTGCATTTTCACAAGCGCTCTGCCAGATTCTTTTGGCAAGCTGAACTTGTCAAACTCCCCGTTCATATCGTTCCAGAACTCCGAAGAATGAAGGGGATCATCCCCATAAAGATTTGTCGATCCTGGTCCATCATGGTTCGTAAGGCCATAATGAAAACCAGGGCTGGAAAAAAGTACTGTGTCGTCAATATCAAATCCAACGACGATTGGTGTTTCAGGGAGTGATGCCTGAATTACCTCCACTGTCACATATTGAATGTCGCGATCAATGGCAGTGATCGGTTTCTCTACGGTGCAGGCTGTTACCGACAGAAGCAAGGCAAATACAATGGTAAGGCCAAGATGTTTTTTCATTATATTCTCTCTGTAAGCAAACCGGAGGTAGTTAAGCATAACCGGCTTTATAGTATTTACCCAACAATGCCATTTATAACCCGTCGCATTGGGCGACCCTGCTCGAATTCCCACTGGACACCATATGGATCAATGAAGTAGAAAAACGTCTGAGGATCGGGTGCAAGCTGGGAAGGTGGCTCGGAAGCAAGGAGTTTGACGCCTTCCTGACGATTGAGCCAATGATAAACAGCTACCGCGTCCGTCACTTCCAGAGCAATATGGCGGATTCCACCGACATCGTTTGTTTTGCGAAAGTGGATTTCTTGATCGCCCTTGGGAAACTCGTACAGCATAAGTTCCAGATGAACCCTGGCATTAGGATGCACAAGGAAGCGGACCATTACCCGGCAATCCTCTCCAATGCCAGCATCGGCGGCAAAGCGCTTTGCCGCTTCATCCGGTAGCCATAGGCTCCATGCGTGTCTGAATCCCAGTACCTTCCGATAAAACATGGTGGCTTCATCCATCATCTTAAGATCAGACATGATGATATTGAAATGGGATAAACCAAGAATGAATTCCTCGGGTTGAAGATTCCGGCGTTGCTGAAAGCCAACAGGTGGGTGTGCACATCCGACTGGGGTGTTATACTCCATAATTTCCCATGCAAGCTCTTCCTGGGTTTTTCTTCCAAGAAATAAGCTTACTACATGCAAAGCCGCAGCAAGTCCGCAATGCACACCACCAGAGCAAATGACATTAGAGAGTGGATCCTGCACAAAATTACGTCCATTACGAGTGTCCACAACCGTAAGCTGTAAATTCAGTTCTCTGCTAATTTCCTTAAGTTGCTGAAAACGGGTGTGGTGGGTGGTGGCTTGAATGTTTTTAAGCAACCCAGCTTTTGCAGCAAGGATTGCACCTGAGCAAATAGTAACTACATATTTTGCTACACTGGCTTTTTCTTGAAACCACCTCGATAGTTCATTGTCCGGATGCAGGTTTTCGGTAAGATCATCTATACCTTGGCCGCCGACGATAACCAACACGTCGATGTCTGGTGTATCATTGAATGCATAGTCAGGTTTAAGCTCCATGAAATTTTGGGACTTGCTGTTAGGTGTCGGCGGGCCAGCTAGTGCATGCACAGGGCTCATTGTTTCTGCCATACTGAAAACATTAAATGCTGGTGTGTCATCGTCTTGACGTGCAGCAGCGAATACTTCAAAAGTACCGCAAAAATCCTGAATTTCTACACCTTCAAAAAGGAAAATACCAACATTGGGTGTTTCTCCTGAGGGGGGCGGTGAGTAGATCGGCGAGTTGGCATGCTCGGCAAAAGCACGTTTAAAATCACGCTCGGAAACTTGCAGTACAGTGTCCACAAGGCCCTTCTCCCTGCGATTCGGTTCTGTCCTGCCGCAGGTGTTTTCTTCGGCTGTTTCCTCAATGACAACATCAATTCCAAGACGTTCGGAATGACCGGGCCGTAAGTCCCCGGTCATGATCATTGCCGCTAGAGGGTCAAAAACCGGCAGGGGTATTGGCTCTTTACATTCGCCTACACTTTTGCTGTGGAGAAGATCGTGAAGAAATATCGCAACGGGGTCACTTGCAACAACCATGTCGGCATATTCAGGCCCGAGAAGAACATAATCGCAAGCATCAAGAGGAACCAGGGTTGTCGGGATTTCGCTTTCAAGCACCTTGTTAGCTGCAGGAGGGTCAACGTAAATATTCCATTCAGCGTAAAAGTTAGAAGCATATTCAGGGCCTTGATCCCACTCAGGCTTTGAATTGTTGAGAGCGGCGACATTACCGTCTACGTAAATTGCACCCCCCATGATAACTATTCGTTCTATATTGGACAGTTCCGGTTTCGGATTAATCTCCAACATCTTTGCAATGTTTGTAAGCCCACCTAGTGATAGAATTGAAACCTGATATTCTTCCCGTTCCAATGTATCCCGAATGAAATCCCATGCTGTACGCGGGTCCACCGGTTGAAGAGGATCTGGTAAGGTTTTTCGCAGGCCACAGGCATTATCCATCATTTTTCTGAAAGACTCTGGAAACTGATGGTTGTACATGGTAGGAACTGTTGCCCCTCGGCATACTGGGGCCTTGATATTAGCAAGAGCAAGCAGACCCTGTGCCAGGGCAACACCATCGTCAAGGTGGGTCTCACCGCACCCGGTGACAGTGATACCGCAAATGTGAACGTTAGGATTCTTGGCGAGCAGCAGGATAGCTATTACGTCATCCCATCCCATATCAGTGTCGATGATTACATTCTTTGGATACCCTAAGTTTATCATTAATCCTCCTTGATAGGCCCAGTAGCCTAATCTGTATGTTAATGGTGAACTTCTTAAGGCATTATTGATTAAAGGTTTTGTTAATAAAGGGTGTTGCAAAGATTGGTTTTTTATATCGTAAGATCAGGACGTTACGCATAAAATCATTCTCCGGTGTTTTTGAGCTTAACTTGTTGATTTTTTTGAGATATTTGCAGCTACTTTGCAACACCCTTTAATAGTGTCTTTTTAAGGTGCCATGGACATATGTATGAATTTTTTATACATTCCGTGATGCCCTGTCAGTTGCCAGGGGCGTGATTACTTAACGTCTAGGTCCCGGCGACAGAATTACTTTTAAAAATAATCTGATCACAATCTCGGAACCGAGTTTATAAAGGTTTTTGTTGAGGTGTGGCAGCACCTGATCTTTTTGTATTCGGTCGAGTTTTATATGATTTTTTTTCCTGCAAAAAAAAAACAAAAAACGAATATGGATAGAACAGACACTAAACCGACAAAAGCAAAAAATAGGCCACAATTTTTTGGTGAGTTTTTTTGAAATCAGTACTTCGAAGTAACCTCTTAATATAATGAGTCCTTGTGTGTGTAATTACCTCAGAGATACTTATTCAAAAATGAAGTGTCTCTCCAGTCCTGCAAGTATGTTTAAAGGGCATCTTCCCCACTTTATTTTGCTTGAATCCTAATCCGTTAACACTGTCTGTTGGTCTGCGTAACCCTTGTTGTAAGCAATCACGCATCCTGCCAAGCCCTATTCTCGAGAAATCACCCTTGATAACGAGAACATATTTTTAGCGCAATTTTTCCAGTTCAATTTCCTTTTTTGGGGCGATTGGAGTTGAAAGAGGGAAATGTTTTTACTGTAAAAAGAAGGGGCAGGGGGCCATGTAAAAAAGGGGTTTGGCTGCTGAACAGCGCCTGGTTTTTTGAGGTGGTGTTGGTTCTTGGTGGAAATGCACCACCACAATTGATTCAAATGCACCACTTTTTCCTGTTTTCGACTTAATTAAAACTGATAATATCAATTAGTTGTTGATTCCTGGTAACTCGATGATTCGTTAGTGAGTGGCGTGGAAATTGCTATTTGTTACCAGTTGCATATAGCAATGGCGCTAACGTTGATGGCATTGAGAGTGCACTACAAGGAACGAAACTAGCTTCCGTATCGAGTGGATGTGGAACAGGTCTGTTGTTCTTAATCGAATGCCCCGTACATCTGTCGCGGCATCGAAGCCGTGAATTTGTAATTTTGCCGAGCTTGAGAGCCGTTTGTTCAAATACACCTTACGTGGAGGGCGTTGAAATAAAAAAGTTTGTGTTTGAGGCTACCTGAAAAAATAGGTGGAAATATTAAAAGGATAAAGGAGCATTGCCATGACGAATAGGTATCAATATTCGGCCCATTTCGCTGGACGTATCTGTGAAGAATGTTTTGAACATTTTTCAAACATTGATGTGGCCATATTTCGAAAAAAAGAGCAAGCATGCCCTGATCAGCCCAACATTACAAAAGCCTTTAAACAGCTGTCAGAAGGGGAGTTCAAGGAAATGCACTCCGATCTTTTGGCTAAAGGCGTAACAGACAATGCAGGAAAGGTTGAATTTCCCATTGACCAGGAAAAGACCAATTATCAAGGAGAATGTATTGAGATCGTTATTACCTTCAATCGACTTGATGGTAGCGACAAAGAGTTGGAGTATCCTGAGCACTTCCGTATAGCATTTTATAAACCTCAGTGGGATGCGACTGAGAACGGTTATGTCCATTATTGTGATTTTATACTGCCTACTAATCTCTGGTGCGCCTATTTAAGAAAACATGGGATATGGGTTATCTGTGGACAAGTGACTACTTGCGCCAAGCCCTTAAGTCCGGTCGGGAATGTAACTGTTAAAGCATTCGATGTTGACTGGATTCAAGATGATTACCTTGGGTCTGCAACAACAGACTCCAGTGGCTATTTTCTGCTCTACTATGATCGTTCAAAATTTACTCGCACGCCTTTTTCACCTTTCATTAATATAGAATGGATAGGTGGTCCTGATGTTTATTTTAAAATTGAAGGCATCGATGCGGATGGCAATCCTGTTACATTGTTGGATGAGCCTCCGTCCCGAGGTCGAAAATCGGACAGGGAAAATGTTTCAAACTGCTTTTGTGTAAAACTCTGCGTTGAACTCGTCCCTCAACCAGACCCTTATGAAGTGCCAATGTGGACCCATATCGGTGATTACCAGATCCCTGACAGTGTGAATCTGCATGATTTCACCGGAGATGGCTATGCCAACGTTGGGAATTTGGCATTTTTCAGCACTATGGATTTGATCGGGCAAGCGGGTAAAGCTACTGCAACCAAAAAGATTCGCTATCGTTTTTTGTATGCTAAGTGGACAGGTATCACGGCTCCTACACCAACTAATCCTGTCACTAAAGATATGATTGCTGCAACAAAAGTAGGTCAGATAATCGTATCCATCTCACCACTGATACTGGAGCCAGTTTATGTGAACAAGCCTGGCGCTACTCATAACCATGAGCCGGATGCAGCCGGTTGGATAGAAGTTGAAGATGACCCTATGTTCACACCGATTAGCAATAAACTCATATCTCTAATTTCTCCTAAATTGGCACCTGCTGCAAGCTATCCCAATCCCGCACCAAATCCAGATGCCGGAAATCCAACCACTGTAGATGAAGCGCGTGAAGTACATAAATTTGCATTCCGCTACCAACTGGAAGAAAAAATTGGTTTAGGTCCATGGACGTTGGTTCACGATCAAACAATGGATGCACTGGTTATAAATAATGCCAGAACCTTATTGTGGATGGAACTAGATGAATTCATAGTCAATAGCAGCATGTGCCAGCCGATAATAAATACTGTGACAGTTAATTATACCGTCGATCACCCTCACTTGGATTGGTATGAAATCGAGATTGAAAAACAAGGGGCAAACATGCATTGGGCGGTTCCTCGTGTAAATCATGGCGGGAGCTTAACCTTTCGTGGCGGAAACGGTACAACGGGAGCCATAAATATTACAACTTGGGACCCATGCTCCTATATTGTTTTCCTCCGCGGACACCGCAGGCTCACCAATGGCTATAGTCAGCCATCCAACGAGTATGTTTATCGAACATTCTGCAAGAGTTAGAAGAACCCAACAGGTGATGTCTTGGATCAAAAAATTTTCAACGACCAAAAGGACGGGATGTCGTAAATGCATTCTGTCCCAGATTGATCACAATAAGGAGGTAGAGATGACAAGAAATATAGTTCTTCCATTAATCCTCATTCTGACGAGCTTTACCTTTGCAGGGTGCGCGACAAAAGAAGTCGGTGTCGAATGGATAAACATATGCAATCCTTGTGGAAACGCAGATCTTGGCTGCCGCGACGATGTGGCTGTGAATTTTTACAACATCCTACGCGCCAATGGGTACAAAGGACTTTTTAACTTTGGCAACGCAAACGCCTGGGAAAGCGACTTTAAAGAACCCAACGACCAGAACTATGTGGATGCCGCTGATATCGTCATGCATGCCGACCACGGTGGTCACTGCAGATTTGCATTTGGTAATACCTCACATGACGATTGTAGACTCTGGGCAAGTGAGGCCCAGTGGGGCAATCAGGATCTTGAGTGGATTATTCTCGACGACTGCTCTGTTCTGCCAAGGGACTTTGGATGGACTTGCTGGGAGGGAGCCTTCCAAGGACTGCACCTGATTGCCAGTTTTGACACTGGAGCTCATGACAGCTGTTCGCGCGGGGAGTATTTGGCCAACAAACTGGTTGATGGCTGGACAGTAGTTCAGGCCTGGTTTTATGCCTGTGAACAAACAGAAGGACCATCAACATACGCTGCGGTTGCGGGCGCGGTAAAAGACGGAGACAATCCATATAATGATCATATATGGGGTTTTGGATCTGTTTCGTCTGACCCGTTTCCACCGGATTATTGGTGGTGGACCAATCATAACTGCAACTGAGGAGGATATAATGAGTACATCCAGATTTTTTCTGTTTCTTCTCTTGACGAGTGGATTACTTGTTGCGAATTGGCAGGTTCAGGCCAAAACACTGAAAACGAATATAGATAAATCCTCTTTAGATCCATCTATATCAAAACAGATAGAAGTTGCTTTCCTGGTGTCGCTTGATGAACTGGCCCAAAAAATGCCGACAGATATGGCTTTGTACATTTGTGCGCCGGATGAAGTTGGGGCCACACAGCGGGAAGCACTTCAGGCGTTTATGGGAAAAAGGGCCTATTTCGAGTTGCAAGAGGCCTCTGGTGGTGTCTTTGCAGGGGACATGGACAGACTTTGGGCAAAAGCGCCTCAATTCGACGATACCATAGAGAGTCCTGACGAGAAACGCATCCGCATAAAGGCAGAGAATTTTTTGACCCAAATAAATGGACTTCCCGGAGATCAGAAGACCATTCGACGCGTCTCATTTGACACCATGGAACTCATGGATAAAGATGGTAAGCGTCGGTCGTTGCCGATGGGCGTTAATGTCACGTACCGACGCCTTTTGGAAGGGTATGAGGTGGTTGGCCCTGGAGGGAAGTTAAAGGTTTTCCACGATACGAAAGGTGATGTAGTGGGATACCAACGAGTATGGCGAAAGCTTAGCCTGGAAAAAGAAAATCAATCATTGATCTCTATTAACCAGGTTGTGGAACGATTTAAGGAGAATCCGTTAGGCAGGGCGCTATTAAGTGATGTGGAAAAGGTCGAGGTAAAAGAGGTCAGGCTTGTCTACTTGGAGCACGGGATTTCAGCCTTCCAAAAATATCTTCAGCCAGTGTATCTTTTCAGTTGCATCGCGCACGTCAAGGCCGCTGATCGAGTGGTTCAGGTACCTTATGTCCGGTATATGGAAGCCCTTGTTGTTCCTCCAGAGAATCTTTGGTCGAGCGGACGGAAGCAGGCATCAGACATAAGGCCAAAAAAACTTCCCAAGCCTGGAGAAGACTGAAAAAAGATCATGTTTATCTGTTGCTGCAGTTGGTAATTACAACAAAGCAGTGACCTTTGATTTTTCAGGTAATGGACAATATCATGTCCTCACTCTGTCTCGCGGGATAAGTCCGCTGGATGAAACAAGCAAAGGTAAATGAGAGGAAATATGGGAACACTAATTGTAATGGCTTATCCAACAAAATTGTTTGCAAATGCTGCAGATCATACGTACGTCAAATGTGGAACAGGTAAGAAGGCTTGGGGGTGCTGGGGCGGGAAAAAAGGTGGTAAGGAATTGCGACGTGGCGTGGGCAGTACCAAAAGGGCTGACAAAATCGCTCAATCCAATGAAAAGGCAGGAATTAAATGCTACCTTATTAATGGAGTTTGTCATCAAGCTGCCAACCGTATCCTGCTGCCGGCTGGCATCACTGTCCGGGGAGCACGCGGCTACAATGTGTCCGAGGCTCTATACGGTACTTACGGTCGAGTTGGGTCCTGGCCTTGCAAATCACCTTTTAAAAAATATCCACGCGTCACCGGTGACCTGCCGAAATGTGTACCTGAAGCTGTAGAGGGAGTTTTGTCGGCTTCTTCAACACGCGTTCTTTCCACCTCCGACAAACTTGACTGGCAGTACATACAAGGAGTACTCAAAATATATAAGAGCGGTCAGGCGATGCTGAAGGCCGAATCCCTGGTGACGGCTGAAGTCGAGGACTTTCATGTCAAACTTTTTATGTATATGGCAGAATTTCATCTAGGCTCCATGCTTGATAAAAAAATGTCAAGTAAGCTAAAAAAAGTACGACTTAAGACAGAAAAAAAGAGGCTCAAAACGGAGACCGCGTTTGCAAAAGATAAAATGAAAGCGCAGGCGTTCGTGGATGCCATCAACAAGGCAACAATTGACTTCCAGAACGAGATGGCCAACGCGATGACGCCTGGACAGTATGAAAGCCTTTTCGAGCTGAAGCCAGGCGATAATGTTACCTTGGCTGATCCGAGTATTGTTTCTAAGGTCTTTGGTGTTAAATATTAACTGTATTGATTGAGCCATATCAATGAGCAATAATCTTGGCTACGGATCTTGTCTTTCGGACGACGAGTACGAGAAAAAGATAATCGCATTGCACTGTGATTTGCCTCCTTCTCCAAGCCGGACACAGGATCGCCAAACACGCCGTTGGGAATTGGAACTTGCCATTGATCACCGTTTGGGGCTGGATTTTCCACGCTCCAAGCGGGATGCCCTTTGGGATATTCAGCAAAAGGTCGAAAAAAGGCGAGGTCGTTTGCTTTTTAAGTACCTGCTCAGGAAATTTTTTTCTAAAAGTCTTACCAGGGACGCGCAGTCCTTGGCCAGTTATCTCGTGAAAGAGTACTCCACGGTACTGAATCAGAAAGAGTTGGATAATTTTTTTGGACACGAGGAAGCCCGTAGCCCATCTTTACCTATTGACGTGGAAAATTTGAAGTAGAACAACATATAAGCAGTTAAAGCTAGAGCAAGAACCGGCAGGAGACAGTCTCGTGCGTTATTTTTTCAAATGGCTGCAAAATGTACAGGAAGTGATAAGTATCCCGCACACGCTCAAGCACATTGTTCTTGATTGGGAGGCGCGGATTGATGCACTGTAGATGGACATCAAGAGAACGCAACTTTTCTGCAAAATACACTGGTTCGGATTTGGGCCAGTGGCATTTTGCCAGATTTTTAAATCAGGGGATCGGTACTTTGATTGAGGAAGGAGCGTTCGCGTCTTGTCCGACATTGTTTCGGAAAACAATGCATGGCTGAGGTCGTGGTGGCCAATGGCTATCTGTTTTTATTTTTACTGAGTTTTTTGGCGGCAACGGTAGTGCCTGTTGGTTCTGAGTGGTTGTTGGTAGCCTTGCTCTACTCTTCTCTTGATCCCGCCGGGCTACTTGCTTCGGCCACAATCGGTAATGTGCTGGGAGCCTGTACCACCTATGCGGTCGGTGTGTATGGCGGTCCTTTTTTGATTGAAAAGGTCTTGAGAATGAACCGCCAAACCAGAGAAAAAGCAGCGATTCAGTATCGAAAATACGGGGCCTGGTCGCTTCTGTTGTCCTGGGTGCCGATTATCGGCGATCCCTTATGCCTTGTTGGAGGCATTTTCAAAACACCACTTGCGTGGTTCGTCTCTCTGGTCCTAGTCGGCAAGTTGGGCCGATATGCATTTATCGAATATATTACCTTGCAGGCCATCGGTTAACCCGGGTTTTTCATGAACATTGTGTCAATTTGTTTAATTGTACACATTTTTTTATATTGAGAAAAGTCACATGGAGTTACAACTTTCTACAATGTTCACGACAGGTCAGTCCATCCGGCGTCATTTTCTTCAGTATTTTGGCTATGAATAGAGACCACTATCGGAGTCTACGCTTCCCTCTTCATATTCAAAAACTTTGAACCTGACGCCGCCTGAACTGGTGAGAAATCAGGGTTAAGATCGGTTGCTGCAGGGGTCTCTCAGCCGCCGAGATAAGCTTTCTTTACTTCTGGGTTGCCAAGCAATTCTTCAGCTGTTCCCTCGGCAACTATTTCCCCTGTATCCAACACATACCCCCGGTGGGCCAAGTGCAGCGCAAGGTGGGCGTTTTGTTCGATGAGGAGGATGGTCATCCCTTCTTCATTGAGTCGTTTGAGGGTACGAAAAAGGTCGTACTTGAGCACAGGGGCTAAGCCCATGGAGGGTTCGTCCAGGAGCAGGAAATTGCAGCCAGTCATAAGAGCCCGGCCAACAGCAAGCATCTGTTGTTCTCCCCCTGACAATGACTCACTGCGCTGGTCTTTTCTTTCAGCCAGTCGAGGGAAAAGATCAAATATCCGTTGGTACTCTTTGGAGAAATCAGTGCTTTTTTTCCGGGCATAGGTCGCCAGAATCAGGTTCTCCATTACGGTAAGGTTGCCAAAGATATGGCGTCCCTCGGGCACGAGGGCGAGCTTAAGATCTTTGACCACCGTGGACGGAGGTGTTTTAAGGATGGAGTTGCCTTTAAAGAGAATGTCACCGGAAATAACTCGTGGTGCTTCAGGGGGTGGCAAGCGTGTAATCGCGTATAGACTGGTGGTTTTGCCTGCACCATTAGCACCTATGAGGGTTACAATCTCACCTGGATTGACATGGAAGTTGATACCATGCAGAGCCTGGATATTGCCGTATTTGACAACAAGGTTTTCAACAGCGAGCAGCGTCATATGGTATCATCCCCTAAATATGCTGAAATGACTGCAGGGTGGTTGCGGATTATTTCCGGTGTACCTTCGGCTATGGTCTGCCCAAAGTCGATAACTTTAATATCCGAGCAGAGTTCCATGACTACATCCATGTGGTGTTCGATAAGGAGAATAGTCACGTCAAAGGTTTCGTGAATCCAGTGGATAAGCCTGATCAGCTCCTGGGCATCCACGGAGCTCAAACCTGCAGCTGGTTCATCAAGGAGCAGCAGTTGCGGCTTCGCAGACAATGCACGTACAATTTCCAACTTGCGCTGCAGGCCGTAGGCCAGATTGGTAGGCAGCTCGTCGGCCTGTTTATCCAGTTCAAAAATTTCCAGTAGCTCACGCGCTTCTTTTTCAATTTTTGCTTCGCAATCAAGGTATTTACGAGTCCTGAACATGGCCCCAAAAAAGCCGTAGTCCAGAGAGCCGTGTTGGGCTACCCGGATATTGTCGAGCACAGACATCTGGTTCCAGAGCCTGATGTTTTGAAAGGTTCGGGCGACACCAAGTGAGGTCACCTTGTGCGGTTTGAGTCCGGCCGTGATGGTTCCGTTGATGAGGATTTCCCCTTCACTGGGTTGGTAAAAACCGCTTATCAGATTGAATACGGTTGTTTTACCTGCACCGTTGGGGCCGATAAGACCGGTGAGCTGATTCCGTCCTAGTGCAATACTGAATTCGGAGACAGCGACCAAACCGCCAAATCGCTGGGTCATCTTGCGGATTTCGAGGACCGGCATCGAAGCTGTTGTCTGTGTCTGCATAATCACTTGAACTTATAGAAACGTTTGAGGCGAGGGAAAAAATCGCTGAGTTCGCGGTGGCCCATGATGCCTTCGGGACGAAACTGCATCAGGACAATCAGCACCAGAGGAATGACGACCCATTTTATAATCTGCAGCGGACGGAGCAGTTCGAGCAGGACCGTAAACAAAATAGCAGATAAGATAGCTCCGGAAAGCGATCCCATGCCGCCGAGATAAACCATGACCAACGCTTCCGTTGATTTGAGGATATTAAAACTGCCCGGATTTACATAGCCGATGATATAGGCGAAAAGGCCACCGGCAATGCCTGCCAGACCGGAGGAAAGCATGAAGGTAATGGTTTTCATTTTATTGGTGTTGACACTCATGATCTCTGCTGCCACCTCGTCTTGACAGATCGCAGAAACCCCTTTGCCGAAAGTGGAGGAGGTGTAGCGTCGCAGCACCCAGACCGTTCCAACGGTAAAGACAAAGACCCAGATAACCATCCATGGAAGGTAGATAATATCTTCCATGGCGTTAATGACTTTTTTCATGCCCATGAAGCCACGGGAACCGCCGATGACGCTGAGATTTTCTATTCCACTAATGATTATATAATTGGCGGCAAGGGTGATGATTGCCAGGTAATCGCCACGTGTCTTGTAGGACGGCAGGGCGACCAACAACCCGGCTACGGCGGCCGCTATCCCCCCAACAATAATGACCAGCGGGAACAAAAAGATTGCAAGATCCGGGTTCAGTAAAGGCGGGCCAAATATTTTGTCCTTGCTAAACAGCAGGACACCTAACAGAGAAGATACATAGGCTCCTACACACATAAACCCAGCGTGGCCGCAGGAGAATTCCCCCATGTTGCCGTTGACCAGGTTCAGGCTGGTGGACATGATGATGTTCACTCCCATAAACATCAATACCGACAGGGTGTAAAGTCCGATCAACTCCTCATAGGCAAGATAGGTGATGATGCCGCCGAGCGTGACTAAAATGAGTTGGACCGTATATTGACGAGACATTGGCATCTTCTCTAGATTTTAGTGGTTTTGGCGATGCCAAACAATCCGGTCGGTTTGAGCGACAGGATCACCAGCAATACGGAAAAGGAGATCAGGTCGCGGTAGGTCGAAGGAAAAAACGCAACAACCATGATCTCAACTGCTCCCAGCAGAAATCCTCCCAGAAATGCACCTCGTATATCACCAATTCCTCCTACAACCGCTGCGATAAAGGCTTTCCAGCCAATCAACGCGCCCATGTAGGGTTCAAGTACCGGGTAACTCATGGCAAACAGGATACCTGCCAGGCCGGCAAAAGCAGAGCCAAGGGCAAAGGTGATAACAATGATGGAGTCAATGGGAATTCCCATCAGGGGAACTGCAAATTTGTCATAGGAAATGGCTCGCATGGCCATGCCTACCTTGGTTCTCGTCACAATCCAATGAAGAATGAAAAAAGAAAGGATTGCAGTAATGATAACCGCAACCTTGAGGTTGGTGAAGGTAACCCCGCCGATGGTGTACACATGTTCCGTTATCAGAGCTGGAAAAGCCTTTCTACTTGCGCCAAGGAAGGCCAGATTGCCATGCTCTAAGATAAGGCCGCACATAAGTGCAGTGATAACAACATAGAGCCGGTGCGCCCCTTTTCTTCTTAACGGCCGGTAGGCGATCCTTTCGAGGGAAACGCCCACTATGGAGGTAAGAATCATGGTCAGTGGTATGGTCATCGCAAGTGCAGCCCAACCTGGAAGGCCTAGTTGGCTCAGGATAAAGGTGGCGACAAAGAAGGCAATATAGGCGCCTACCATGAAAATGTCGCCGTGGGCAAAGTTGATCAGGGTCAAAACCCCGTATACCATGGTATAGCCGAGCGCGATCAAGGCGTAAAAACTGCCCCACTGTAGCGCATTGATAATATTCTGAATGGTAGTCGCTAGCATGAATCGTCTCTGACTTTCATTGGCTGGTAGAAGTTATATTTACGATGGGAAACGATAAAGAGCAGGCCGAATATACCGACCTGCTCTTTGATTTTTGAGTTGTGTGCAAATTATGGACAGACAGATTCGGCGAATTCAAACTCACCGTTGTCATTGATGCGAACAACAACAGCACATTTGACAGGGTCGCCCTCTTTGTCAAATTTCATATTGCCGGTGACACCTTCAAATGAAGGGATCTTGGACATGGCTTCACGAATAGCTTTACGATCTTTGCGCAGTTTGCCAGATAAACCACCGGTATCCTGGATGGCCTGGATTACTATTTTGGTTGCATCCCAAGTCAATGCTGCAACGTCATCGGGTACAGATCCGTATTTTTCTGTGTAGCGGTCAATGAATTCCTTGGTAGCCCCTTTAGCCCCGGCTGCTGCATAATGGGTTGAGAAATAGAGCCCTTTACAGTCGTCGCCACATAAGGTCATCAGCTCGGAAGAACCCCAGGCGTCTGAACCCATGAACTGGCCTTTGTAACCGAGTTGGTGAGCCTGCCTGACAATCAAGGCGACCTGGTTGTAGTTGTCGGGAACAAAGATGAAATCAGGTTTTGCAGCAATAATTTTTGTCAGCTGTGCAGAAAAATCCTGGTCTTTGGTTCCATGACTTGCAAAAGCAACCACTGAATCTTTACCTAGCTTTTCTTCGAACACATCGCGAAAAATTTCGGCAAGACCCTTGGAATAATCGTTTGATAGGTCGTAGAGAACAGCCGCTGTTTTGGCGTTAAAGGTTTTAACTGCAAAGTTAACTGCCACAGGACCCTGGAAGGGGTCAAGAAAAGCCGCTCTGAAAACCCAGGGGCGATCTTTTGTGGTATCAGGATTGGTGGACCAGGGGGTAACCATGACGGTTGAGTTGTCGTCAGCTACCTGTCCTGCAGGAACTGCCTGCTTACTGGAGTTCGGACCAATCATGGCCAGGATCTCATCTCTTTCAATGAGTTTTAATGCGGTGATAACTGCAGACTCGGCTTTGGCCTCATTGTCTTCGTAGACAAATTCAAGCATATATTTTTTGCCGCCGACTTCAAGGCCGCCAGCGCCGTTAATGTCGGCTTTGAGCATCTCGGCAGACAATTTGGAGGACTCGCCAACTTTCGGGATGTCTCCGGTCATTG
>JAUVLX010000023.1 GCA_030600525.1 Desulfobulbus sp.
AGCAGGATCAAGACCAGCATTTCGTAAAGCTTGACGAACCAAACTTTCATTGGTCAATGTTTCAAGGGTAGTCCCGCTTTTTGACACCACATTTACCAACGTACGTGACAAGTCAATCCCAGCCAGCACTTCTGCAGCATCATCAGGATCAACATTAGCTATAAACTGCGCTGTCCTCCCGAAAACGTGATAAGGCTTCAATGCCAAATACAGAGCTCTCGGACCAAGATCAGAACCACCAATCCCTACTTGGACCATGGTGGTAAATTTTTCACCCTTTGCATTGGTAATTTCACCACTGTTAACAGCTTCCAGAAATCGTCTGAGCTTAAGTAATTCCTGTTCAGCCTCCTTAGAGGCCTTCTCTTCGTGATGATGCTTTGCAAAAATATCGCGACAAGCAGTGTGCAGCACCTGCCTGTCCTCACTTTCATACCCTTTGATAGTATTAATTACCTCGCCACTCTTCATGGCAAGAAACTGGTCCACCAGACCGGCTTGGTCTGCCAGATCCTGCAGCGCATCAATCACTTTGTGATCGACACGCTGGCCAGCGTATAAAAAATCAAATCCTTTTATCGAACAACGATACGCTTGAATGCGCTCAACAGGCAAGCCCTCTGGGCCAGTCAAATCATGAGGATCGGCAGCCAATGCTAACAAGGTTGCAGCTGCAGGCAATTGATTGAAATCGTGATACTCCATTTTTCTCCCCTTCAACTCTCGTGAGAGGTTGCTAGCAGTCGTAACTCATCTATAACTGCGCCGTAGTTGTCCTTGCCATAAACCGCAGAGCCGGCAACAAAAATATTTGCTCCTGCTGCTGCTATCCGCTCGATAGTAGCCGGGCTGACACCACCATCGACCTCGATTCCTGCATCTGGATTGACCAGGTCAAATGCAGCTCGCAGATCGGAAATTTTCCCAAGGCTGGATTCGATAAATGATTGCCCGCCAAATCCTGGGTTCACGCTCATCAGCATTACCAAGTCAACCTCTTCCAGGACATAATCCAAGGTAGTCAAAGAGGTGGCAGGGTTAAGTACTGCTCCCGCTTTTTTCCCCAGCGCTTTGATTGCGGCAATGGTTCGATGCAGATGCGTGCATGCCTCTACATGAACGGTTATCCAATCTGCACCAGCATCGCTAAACGATTCGATATACTGATCTGGATTACTTATCATGAGGTGCACATCTATCGGCAGACTGGTTACTTTACGAACAGCCCTCACCACCATCGGTCCCATGGTGATATTCGGTACAAAATGACCATCCATGACATCAACGTGAATAACATCGGCACCGGCCTGTTCAACCGCCCTGATTTCGTCGCCAAGCTTGGTAAAATCAGCTGAAAGAATGGAAGGGGCTATCATTGTTGATCGCATCATAGAGTCCTATAAAATAAATTATCCATGGGTTGTAAAGGGTGTTGCAAAGTAGCTGCAAATATCTCAAAAAAACCAACAAGTTAAGCTCAAAAACACCGAGAAATGACTTCATGCGTAACGTCCTGATCTTACGACATAAAAAACCAACCTTTGCAACACCCTTTTGTAGAGTGGAAACAGTCACTTTTGAATACCGCTCAGCCTACCGTAAATAAAATAAAATGAGAAGCAAAACGACCGACCAGAAATACCTAAACAATTTTTTCGTATTGCTGACCAGGGAGCTGCCTTACCCACCCTTTAAGTTCAAGCTGCAGGAGCAACATATGAATTTCGTTGATTGTCAAACCAGACACCCTGGACAGGGTGTCTATATCCACTGGATAGACGTCAAGAAAAGACATCAGCACCTGCTCCGTTTCACTTTCCAGACCCTCCCTTTCTTGCGGAGAAGTCTCAGCGAAAACACAATCGCGCTGTAACATCTGTAATTCAGCCAGGATATCCTCAACTCCCTGTACAAGATACGCCCCTTGTTGAATCAACCGGTGACAACCACTGCTTTTTACGGAATCAATACGGCCCGGTACGGCATACACATCACGCCCCTGATCAAGTGCCAGACGTGCCGTAATCAACGATCCGGATCTCTCTGATGCCTCAACAATTATAACCCCAATGGCAAGGCCACTAATAATCCTATTTCGTGCCGGGAATCGAAAGCCCTCCGGTTTGCTACCTAAGGGATACTCAGAAAGGAGTGCCCCGTGTTCAGCAATCTCGGCAAACATTTTTTGGTGGGACTTTGGATAGGTGACATCGATGCCGCAACCAAGAATAGCAGCGGTTTTTCCACCAACCTGAAGAGCACCGCGATGTGCGGCAGCATCGATACCATAAGCCCCACCCGAAACAATGGTCACCCCATGGCCGCAAAGCCCACGAGCCAAAAACTCACTTGTCCTTTTACCGTATTCTGTGGCTGCTCGAGACCCGACTATGGCAACGACAGGTTCCTGAAAAATGGAAAGGGATCCTTTATGATACAGTAACAGTGGTGGCTCATGGATATTACGAAGCGATGCAGGATAGTTGCTGCAGTGGAGAGAGAGGAGAGAAATGTTCTTTTGAATCAGAAAATTCAACTCAGCAGCTGCCCGTTTTTTGGCAGCATCAACACAGGAAGTGTCAGAGATTCGGCGACAAAGCTCCGGCCCTACCCCTGCAACCTGCTGCAACTTATTGCCAGCCAACAGGACTTCAGCGGGTGAACCAAAGTATTGAATAAGTTTGTTTGTAAGAGTGCACCCAAGGCCAGGTATAAAACCGAGCGTCAACCATTCTTGGGCGAGTGGACAGATCTCCGCCACGCTCTTAATCGCTCATAAAAGCCTGCAGGTCGCCACTTCGTGACGGGTGACGTAGTTTCTTGATGGCTTGTGCCTCAATTTGTCGAATACGCTCTCTAGTGACAGAAAAACACTGACCAACCTCCTCCAGAGTATGGTCACATCCTATTTCTATACCATACCGCATTCGCAAAACCTTTTCCTCGCGGGGGGTAAGCGACCCCATGACTGTACAGAGGCAACGTTTCAAGCTTTGGGTAATGGAGTTTTCCTGCGGATCTGGATGGGCATGATCCTGAATAAAATCACTGAGCATGGCATCCTCTTCGTCATTCACAGGAGCATCAAGGGAAATCGCATCCTTTGCCGTTTTTAAAGCGATAGTGACCTTATCTACATCGGTACCTAGTTGTTGCGCCATTTCTTCCGGGGTAGGATCACGGCTTTCTAGCCGCTGAAAATCTTTGGAGAAACGAAGCATCCGGTTGATGGTTTCGATCATATGAACAGGCAGGCGAATGGTACGGCCCTGATCAGCAATGCCCCGAGTTACGGACTGCCTGATCCACCAAGTGGCATAGGTGGAGAATTTATACCCTCGTTTATAGTCGTATTTCTCCACTGCCTTCATCAACCCTATATTGCCTTCCTGAATAAGATCAGGAAGCTGCATACCACGATTGAGGAATTTTTTAGATACAGAGATAACCAATCGCAAATTGCCTCGAACCAGCGCTTCCTTGGCTTGCTTGGCGACTTCTCTGCCAAGCTCAATATCTTGCTGCATCTCTGTAAAAGCTGCCCAACTCACCCCAATGGTCTCGGCAAGTTCAAGGGTGACTCGTCGCTCGATTTCTGCAGTAGAAACAGCGACATTACTACCAGATTGCGACAATTCTCTTCTGGCAGCTAGCAGTTCACGTTGTTGCGCAACCACCCGGACTCGGTTAAACTTTACACCTAACTCTTTCACGGCATCAGCGACGGAGAGTAACCCTTTTGAGCACAGGCGATACTCGCGAAAAAGATTGGAGATATGCGATCCTGCCTGGATAATATCTGCCAATATTTGCTGCTCTGCTTCTGCACTGTTTACATTATTTTTCAGCTGAACAAACAGATCCCGTCGCATTTCATCGATTTCATTGGCCACTTCAACCTGATCAAGAAAGGAATTCCGAATGTCCTTTAGCCTTTCAGGATCGTTCTCGGATACGCCCCTGATAACCGTGTTAATCCGAAGACTGCCTCGCAGGATATTTTCAGCTATATCATTAAGTGCGGTGATGCCAAGGGTCAGTCGCAGGACAGCGTACTGAATTTTCGATTCGCCTTCCTCCACCATCTTGGCGAGTTCAATCTCTTCGGGCTGACTCAGAAGACGCTGACTCCCCATTTCACGAAGGTAGATGTTCATGGGATCAATGCTCGTCCCCTCACCCCGCCGGTCAGTACTCCGCCGTTCATCGCCGGAACGCCTTTCGACCTTCTTTCGCCGCTCTTTCACCGCTTTTTTGGCCACTTTTTTGGCCGTCGTTTTCTGCTCATTTTTAGCAGTAAGGCTACCCTTTGCTAACTCTTCTTCAACACTAACATGCGTACTATCCATTACCTCACCCCAAGATAACAATCCAAGTTATGAAAAAGAAGCTTTGACCAAGCAACCCCTGAAAAAGCAATAAAAAAGTGCAACATCAACCAGTTAGAGACACTCATCTTCTAAGCCCCCACAACTATCTGATTATACGACATTTTACGAGAAAAACGATTCCCTCTCAATCTCGCACCCATATAAATACAATTTTGTAAGCTACCAGATTTTCACATTTTTTCAACAGGTTATATCAGTACCCCGTCCTTTTTCTATCAGCAATCATCTTTTTCTGCAAAAGCTCCATCAACAATCCAGTATCACCCCTTTGTTCAGCGGCCTTAATTTGTTCTTGAAGGCGAAGGCCCTCCTCCTGATCAGAGATATTTTCAAGCCATCGCACCAACTCTTGCAACATACCTTGCACCATCTCTTTATTTCTTTCATTGCCTGCGTCGCCCACGCCCATGAGCAACTCTGCCACATACTGGCGCTCCTCCCCTTCCACCAGCAGTGTCAACAACTGCTCCGGAGTATTACTGCCCTCTCCCTGCAACCTCTTGAGCAAAGCGACAATACGCTGCGAGACATCTCCTTTAACGACCTTTCCGATGCCAGCTTCCTGTAGTTGATCCAAATATTCAGGATAAAGGATAAGAAACTCTATTAACTGTCGTTCCTGCCTTGGAAGGTTAAGAAGCCCTCCTTTGGTGGCAATCGATTTCAAAGCAGGCTGTTCAACGGGCCTTCCGTACATAAACTGTCCAGGATCAAGCCCCAGTTTCTCGCTGAAATGGGCAACCATAAGCGCTTTCTGAGAGGCATCTGCAGCCTCCTCCAGCACAGGTTTCAACTCTTGGATAATCTTGCCTTTTCCACTAAGGGTCAATCCGTGACGTTGCACAAGAGTGTCAAAGAAAAATTCTGCCAAGGGACTCGCAGCATCAACGTGTCTCATTATACCGGCCTTCCCTTCTTCTCTCACCAGGCTATCGGGATCCTGCCCCTCAGGTAAAACAGCAATGCGGCAATCGAGCTGTTCTGCCAGAAAAAAAGGAATACTGCGCATCGCCGCCTTCAGCCCTGCGGCATCAGCATCAAAAAGCAAAACCACCTCGCTGCAGTAGCCCCTGAGCGAGTTGACATGGTGCTTTGTCAACGAAGTCCCCAGAGGCGCTACGACATTGTCTATTCCATGTACAGCAAGCAGCAATAGATCAAAATTCCCCTCTACAACCAGCGCAGTTCGCGCTTTTCGTATCGCCTCTTTATGTTGATACAGTCCGAAAAGAAGGCGACTTTTTTCAAAAACAAGACTCTCCGGGGAATTCATGTACTTGGGTTTCCCTTCACCAATAATGCGCCCACCAAAGGCGACCACTCTGCCTGTCATATCAAGAAGAGGAAACATGATCCGGGAACGAAACCGGTCATAAAAGCCTCCCCTCTCTTTCTCGACTGCCAGCCCTGCTTTTTCAATCGCCTTTTGCGACAGGGAAAGTCGGCGTAGGTTATCAGTCTGGTAACTCCACCCGACGACATCCGCAGACGGAGCAAACCCAAGCCTGTACTTCTCCACAAAAGCACCTGGAACCCCTCTCTGCTCAAGATATTTCCTGGCGGCGGTAGCCCCCTCACCACTTGCGAGGCAACGCTGATAAAGGTCTACAGCCGCCTCATTAACCGTATACAAAGACTCACGTTCTTGGAGACGTTTTTTGTCCTCTTGGCTCATATTCTTTTCTGGTAAGGCAATCTGATACTTATCAGCCAAAGTTTTCAGCGCTTCCGGAAATTCAAGATGATGGTATTTCATAATAAACGAGAACACATCACCTGATTCACCACAGCCAAAACAGTGAAAAAATTGTCGATGGGGGTTAACGGAAAAAGAAGGTGTTTTCTCGGAATGAAAAGGACACAGACCTACAAAACGAGTGCCGGCTTTTTTCAAGCTCACATACTCGTTGATCACTTCAACGATATCTGCCGACTCCCGCACTAAACTCTTGATATTATCGCGGATACTATTACTGATCATAACAAAATTGACAACATCCCCTGGTTGCAATGAAAAAAGTCTTCACAGTACAGTAGATTTCTTTTATAATAATGAGTACCTATTACATACATTTCTAGATGCTAAAGCTGCCTGACATTACAGTTCCGGCACTAAAATTTGCAGCATAGTACTTGATAAATTTTCCCAAGGCACGAGCATCCACAGAGTGACAGCAAAACAGACACGTTCCACAGCATCTCTTTTTTACTTCTATTAACAGCTCTCATGACTGAACTTGACCAAATCCTTTCCCTGGAATTTAAGAAAGAGGTTGCAGATCGTTATTTTGGATTTCGAAAATTAATCGAAGACGACATCAAAGCCTATAACGAACAACTCCTTGTCTCGTTCCGCCACCTTGAACAAACCATAGGCCTAGACCTTATAAGGCTCTACATTCTCCTCAACCAGCCAAAATTGGTTGAGAAATTCTCCAAGCTCACAGGTCTTGACGATAACATTTTTTTCGATCCTTACCTGCTGGAATCACCAACCATCAGAAAAAGGGTGTTCTCTGGTTATCACGGCAAAGGGTTAACAAAACGAAGACGATTTACCCGTCTCTTCCTGGAAATCTACAAGGAACTCGATCAATACCTGGAAAGCTACGATTTTACCCTACAAAAACTCATCAGTGAACAGGATACCATCACAGAAGAAATCAAACTGTTTTATAGAAATAACGATTTAAGCTCCATTCTGGGATTTTTCAGAAACCTTGAGACAGATAGTTTTGCGCCATCTCTTGCTGCTACCGGCGGAATACAAGCCGAAGGTAATGCACGACTCGCCAACAAAATGCGAGTACAGCAGCCTCAAACGGTTGACAAGATTCTGCCTGTCATGAAACCACTCAAATCTTTTAAAAGCATCAAGTCACCGCTTACTCAACTCATCCACCAAGCCTTTGACCAACAAGGGCGACCGGACACACAGCTCATCTGCAATTAATTACATATGGACAATTTTCCATCGCTTTTTTCCGCACTGGGAGCAGTGTTTATAGGCCTACTGATGCTCGTTGCCGGGGGAGAATCTCTCGTTCACGGAGCGACTCGGCTTGCGCAACGACTGCAAATGCCCGCCTACCTCATCGGCTTAACAGTGGTTGCCTTTGGCACCTCTGTTCCAGAACTTTTCATAAGCCTGACAGCCTCATTCCAGGGGCATCCCGACATTATGATCGGCAACGTCATTGGCAGCAACATTGCTAATGTGGGGCTCATTATGGGATCTTGCGCTCTTCTTGCTCCACTACAGATGAACCTCAAAGAAGTATGGACAGAGCTGTTTATCGTCATCGCAGCCAGCGTCTTCCTGATTTTTTGCAGCGGGTACGGAGTTTTTCCCCGCGTTGTTGGTATCATGTTCATCATCACCCTGGTAGGGTACACTTACCTGACATACGCCAATCATAACAATAGCCGTCCTCAGAATAAGAAGAAACAACACACGGCCTCATCAAGGAACGCGCACCTTTCCATCCTCCTGTTTATTATTGTTGGGCTTGTTTTATTGGCGATTGGCGCCATGGTTTTTATTCAAGGCGCGGTAAGCGTTGCCAGATTTTTTGGCATCAGCGAACTGGTCATAGGCTTGACTCTGGCAGCAGTAGGAACATCCCTGCCGGAACTTGCAGCGAGCATTGCAGCGCTTCGCCAAAAGGAAACAGCACTCCTGGTTGGCAACATTATCGGTTCAAATATGTTCAACCTGCTGATGGTACTGGGGCTGACAGGGCTGATCAAACCCTTTGCCATTGATCAGCAACTTCTGCAACGGGACCTTCCGGTTATGTTTGCCTTTACCGTTGTCATTATCCCCATACTTCTCAGGGACGGCAGAACAAGAAAATGGCAAGGGGCTTTGCTCCTCTGCGCTTATACAGGATACTGCATAAGCCTTCTGTAAAGCACAATAGAGGCAAGATCAGGGATTAGTGCTTCACCCATTCTTCCAAACGTTCAAGGGGAAAAATGCAGTTCGTTTGAAAATCAACATTGCATACTCCCTGCTCTTCTACACCTTGGTAGATAACAGACACTGGGCGGTCTGAAGAAACAACCACAACAATGATGTTTGCGTGTTCGGCGGTGAAGCGCAGTGCCGAGTTATAACGGGCACCTCTGGCAAGATCCTCACCAGCAAAAGAACGACCGTCCAAAAGACAGGCAAAACCATGAAGATGCTGATCTGCACCGATGTGCAACGCTCCATCCACCTTTGCCAGTGATTTAGCCAGATTCAGGGTATGGGGTTTGCGCAAATCCAGGGAGGGAACAATTTTTTGCCCGGAAATTTTTATAGGCTGCTGATTGAGATCAAGCACGATGGTGCAACCATGTTTACGAAGCTGAGCATGATGCACGAGACTCACCGCAATTTTAAACAAAAAATAACAATCAGCTTTATCCAGAGCAGACTCAAGCAACAACTCTTCAAGCTGGACCAGCTTCGCCTGAAAGGTGGTTGAACCAAAGCGGCCATCGGCAAAGCTGCACACTTTATTCTTATTCACCTTAAGAAAGCCGTGCCTGCCTTTAAAGTCAGCACTTATGGAAAAAGGTGGCAAAGTTGCATTACAAATACCGAGAATAAAACGACCATCGCTCACCAGACGCCGGCTTGAGTTATCCACTGAAAGCAATAATTTTCGCACATGCTTATTGTTGGCCAACTGTGGGCGCTCCTTGTCCTCAAACTTAACTAAGAACTGAAGACAATCAATCATACTTGGATCGACAAACAATAACTGTCCTTCCGGCCACAATCCCTCTTCGCGTGTCTCAGAAATCCTGAGGATGGCGTCCAAAACCGGATAAATACGGATAAGGGAATCCCATCCCAACAGCATATTCATCTCATCTACAATGTGATCCCGAACAGCATGAGTGGCGTACTCTCTTAAAAAATACCCGGATATCCCTGTATACAGTTCCTTTTCATTCGCCATATCGTGGGAAAAACGCCAAACAGCATGCTCTAGCCAACGCTCTGTTGGCCCAGTGGAACAAAGGTCTGGATGATGCTCTGTAAACCAACGCTGAAAAAATAACGCTCCGGAATAGCCTCCATTGGAAAGCAATCCTGCCAACCCGAGATCCTTGACTACATCTATTTCTGCAAAGCGCCTTTTATCAAAAGGAACAATAACGTCATGCCGCCACTTCAAGTCATCGAGATACAGTGCTTTAAAGACAGGTTCATGCCCCTTGAGCAGATTCTGCGGATCACATAGCATCAAAGGTTCATCTGGGCCAAGTGCAAAAATAACAGCCGCTCGGCTGGCACCGGAAAAATGAGAGAGTCCGTCACTCAGCCCATTTAAAATATCACTGGCACAGCGTTTCAAAAAAGAATTTGGGATCTCACTCACCATGGGCGATAACACTCTCCATTTATAACCATTTCACCCCCTCAAACCACGCAACCAAAATCAAGGATAACAAATCCGCGATTAGCGCGTCAAGGTGATATTTAACCCGTTGATGCTGCAATCCTTTGCGCACGCCAGAAACCGCATATCAAAACCGACAAAGCGAGCTTATTGCCATTTCGTTAAGATGATTACGAATCATGCCAGCAGCCTTGCTCTGCCAGAAAAGAGTAAAAAAGACTGGACAAAGCCGGCAACTCTTCTATTGTAGCCAATCAAAAGTACAAAGAACAGTTAACTAGTAATTATTCCATTCATTATCAAGTGACCCCGCACCATGGAAGAACATATTGCCAAAGAACTAACAGCGATCCTTAATTCACAACAGGACTCAGACTTTGAAAACGCTTTTGAACGGGCATTTGAGCTTACCAAAGCCTATGCAGGTTCTGCAAATGCCCAAGCATCAGCCATCCCCGCTGTGTTCGAGAAGCTCTTCGAGCTTTTCCTCACTGGCTCAACAAAGGCGTAAGTAGCTTGATTTTCAATAAAAGTATTTTTTTTTGCGGCAGAAGTTTTTTACAGTTTCAAGGATAAAACAGCTGACGGCCTAAAAAAAGCATGGGCGGGGGTTGGCCTGCCGGCTAATTAAGCTTTGAGTCGGTTTCTTTTTTCCGTAGCGGCAATTGTAGCAGTTCAATCCCTTCATCCCGCAGCATTTTTTCCTGATCAGCAGTGGTTACGCCTCTAATGTTTCGTGGCTCCTCAACACCATAGTGCATTTTCAACGACTCTTCCGCAAGCTTTGCTCCAACATCTTCAAAATTCTTTTCAACAAAATCCTGGAATGAACGCAGAAACTGCAGCGCAGAAGAGTTGCCATCACCAGAGAGGAGAGGTGTTGCAGCTGCCGCTTGAGAACCGGAACGAATAGATACCGGTGACAGAATTTTGTGAATCCTATCACTCCCGCAATCCGGACAAAGAAGTTCACCCTCGGCATGTTGTCGGTCAAAATCGCCCCGACTGTCAAACCATCCCTCGAATTGGCTTCCACAAATACATTGTAAATCAAAAATGATCATACGAATCCTTGCCTGAGGAGACTCGCCCCTCCTACTTTTGCCACACCCCAAGTGTCCTGCGCACAGCACCCCGGAATACCTTACAAGATTTGTTACTCTGTATATCCTTAGCCAGTGATCGTTTCTTTTCCACCCTAGCTACTTGCGAGCCGATACAATATTATTTTTTCAGAAGACAGGTAATACTGGTATCCTGCAACGGTTACAGTCCGATACCTTCCCCGAGGTCTCGGTCATTTCGCAATCGGTATAGTTACCGCACCCCATTGACTACCCATGGATTTTAAGCAGCTCCAAACTACTTTTTTTGTCTTTGCCACTACGGTGCTGAAAAAATAGTGGCGCGCTTTAACAAATCTACTCCCCATAATCATGGTTATTGCTTTTTTTCAGTTATTTGTCTTTCGGCAACCACTCCCTCAATTTACGGAAGTCATTGCAGGCTCTTTTTAGTCGTTGCAGAGTTAAGCCTCTTCATAGAGGATCTGGAAATGGGACTTTTCCCCATTGGCAAAATCATGGCACAACAGCTTTCCGCCCCCAGCTTTATTTACGGAACTGATGGAGCGAACCCAAATTTTCACTGGGCAAACTACTTCTGGGTGTACCTATTTGCCGCGCTCATTGGTTTTCCAACAACCATTGCCGAGCCCTCACTGCTTGCAGTGGCCATTAAAGCCAACGAAGTCTCAGGTGGCACTATCAAGCAGCGGGGATTAAGAGTTGCGGTGGCTCTTGGGGTAGCAATAGGGTTAAAGCTTGGGCACATTTAAAATCGTTACCGAGCCCCCGTTACACATCTATATCCTACCGGGATATCTGGTCGATATCATCCAGACCTTTTTCGCTCCTAAAAACATCATCCCGCTGGCCTATAATTCCGGCGGCGTAACAACTTCCACGGTCACGGTACCGATAGTAACCGCTCTCGGCCTTGGGCTCTCATCTTCCATTCCAGGTCGCAACCCTGCACTAGACGGGTTTGGCCTTATTGCATTTGCCAGCCTGTTCCCCATTATAACGGTCCTCGGCTATGCACAACATTCCCATTGGGTAGAACTAAAAATAAAACGTAAACAAAAGAAGAGGAACAATGGAGTTTAAAGCCATTATTGCGTCGGTAAAACCAAATTATACTAACGAGGTTGTTGACGCAGCAAAAACAGCAGGAGCAACAGGTGCCACCACTATCCAGAGGAGAGGAACAGGTATTCGTGAGGCAAAATTTTTTTTCGGTCTTTCATTGGAAGCCCAGACAGATATCATCCTCCTTTTGACTGAGCAGCATACGGTGAAAAATATCCTTGCAGCTATCAATCATGCCGGAGAATTTCACAAGCCAGGTACAGGTATTGCTGGTGTGTTACCGATTGAACAAGCCATCGGTCTCGATAGCCAAATGGAAAGATTTGAGGAAGAAATAAACAAGCAGGACCGTGAAAGTACGAAGGCACCCTTCACCGGCCCTTAAGAACAGTGATATTAACTAGAAAGCAGATTCCGCCTTTTACAACAAACAGGTGAAAGTTGAGCCCCCAAAAAGGGACTCAACCGTGTCGAACTCAAACAGTTTTGCGAACAGAATCCTCTTTACCTGGCAACACCAGGTGTAACAATACGCCCACGATTGCTGACAGGCCAATTCCCTGTACCATAAAGCCCTTATAGCCCAATGCCATATCGCCTATTCCAAAGACAAGGATCAAGCTGACAATAACAAGATTGCGCGGCAGGACCAGGTCTGTCCCCTCTCGTACTAAGGTGTTCATGCCGATTGCAGCAATGGTACCGAACAAAAGTGTCATAATACCGCCCATTACCGGAGTAGGAATTGTTCCCAGCATGGCACCTAGGGTTCCTGAAAAGGAAAGTAGTATCGCCATACAGGCAGCCCAGGTCATAATTGCAGGATCAAAAGCACGCGTCAGGGTTACCGCCCCTGTAACTTCCGAGTAAGTCGTATTAGGTGGACCACCGAGCATGGATGCAAGAGAAGTTGCAATCCCGTCTCCCAGCAGGGTACGGTGCAAACCCGGATCTTCAAGATAATTCTTCCCCGTAACGCTGCTTATAGCCAGCATATCTCCTATATGCTCTATAGCGGGTGCAATGGCCACTGGTACGATGAAAAAAATCGCATGCCAGTTCAACTCTGGCAGTACAAAGGCTGGCATTGCCAGAAAAGGTGCCTCAAGTACGGGTTTAAAATTCACCATACCAAAAAATATCGCCACCAGATATCCAGCAATAATACCGAGCAAAATAGAAATCAGCCGGATCATACCTTTGCCTAAAAGTACGGCAAGGACTGTTACCAGCAAAGAAATCATAGCTACGATAATCGCCTGGCCCTGCGGAAAAAGAACAGCAGAACCATCACCGGTTTTACCGAGCGCCATGAATACCGCAACAGGAGCAAGATTCAAACCAATCACCATAATAACAGGCCCAACCACGACCGGTGGAAGCACTTTTTTAACAATGCCTCTGCCGCGAAACCGAATCAACATCGATAACAGAATATAGACAAGACCTGCAGCCAGCAGTCCACTCATGGTTCCTGCAATACCCCACGTCTGGACCCCGTAAATTATGGGAGCAATAAAGGCAAAAGACGATGCCAGAAATATAGGCACCTTTCGCTTAGTCACTATCTGGAAAACCAGCGTACCAGCCCCGGCTGTAAACAATGCGACGTTTGAATTTAATCCGGTGAGAATAGGCACAAGGACCAGTGCCCCAAATGCAACAAACAGCATCTGTGTTCCTAAGATAATCTGTTTAACAAACCCCATGGTCTTTTTTTCAATGGTCATGCTTTTCCTCATCTTCTCCACATTACTCTTCTCTTCATGCCCAACCTAGTGTCTCGTCAACGCTGCCCTGACGTATCTTGCTTGTTTTTTCTCGCACCTGGATTCCTTTAACTGGTGGTACATAGCCCACTATGAACAACCAGTTAAAGAAATCTAGGACCAAAAAAATCCAGCGCAATATTTCGACATTTCATCGTTGACGCGACACTAGAACATTGTATCGATCTGATTATTGCTATAACTTATTTCGTACCAAACAATTTATCACCTGCATCCCCAAGGCCAGGTATGATGTACCCATTTCCATCAAGCTTCTGATCAACACCAGCTACATAGATATCCACATCAGGATGCGCCGCCTGCAACTTGGCGATCCCTTCAGGAGCAGCAACCAAAAATATACCAATGATGTCCTTACAGCCTGCCTTCTTCAGCATATCTATGGTGGCGATGAGGGTTCCACCGGTGGCAAGCATAGGGTCAAGAATCATTGCCTCGCGCTGCTCTATATCCGCCACCAATTTTTCAAAGTAGGCCACAGGCTGTAGTGTTTCTTCATCACGGTATAGCCCGACAACTGACACTTTGGCATTAGGTACAGCTTTCAGTACACCGTCCATCATGCCCAGTCCCGCTCTGAGAATCGGCACGATGGTAATCTTTTTACCCTTTATCCTGTCAACCTCAACAGGACCGGACCAGCAATCGATGGTGACTTTTTCCGCAGGGAGTTGCTTGGTGGCCTCATAGGTAAGCAACATGCCTATCTCTGAAGCTAACTCCCTAAAATCTTTAGTAGAAATATCTTTCTCACGAAGATGACCGAGCTTATGACGTACTAGGGGATGGGTGATTTCATGAACTGCCATACAGTGCTCCTTTGGAATAAAATGGGATAAGAAAAAATGATTTTGTTTGTAGCATGGAACAACAGATCTATCCAGCGTAAAAAAATGGAACCAGAGGTAATCGAAACCATTGGGTCCGTAATCCAAACAACCACTCTCCAAAGCTCATAAACAAAAACAAACCGCCACACCAACGGGGTAGCTACAGAATCGCCTTGCAATACCTGCCATTTATTGGGATGATTAACGGAGATTCAAGGTTTCCACACACTTTATTGTCAGTCATTGCTACGGCTCACAGGAGTTGCATGTCATCAGTCTCTTCTTCTGACCAACCTAGGCTCACCAAACGCCCTCTTTTTTACTGGATCCTTCGTCGACATCACGGATTACAGCTTATTCTGCTCGTCATCATCATGGCCAGTCTTTTTTTCCGGGTCTTTCCCCTGGAAATGCAGAAACGGATAATCAACGAGGCCATTTACCTTAAAAAGGTAGAATTGCTCTTTCTCTATTGCGGATTGTATATGGGAGCAATTTTACTGGCCGGGCTGTCCAAGTACGCCATTAATGTACTGCAAACCATTATCGGCCAAAAAATCCTGGTAGAACTCCGCACCGAACTCTACCACCATGTGCTACAACTTCCCCTTCAATTTTACAGAAAAATGCAGCCTGGCACTGTTATTTCTGCCATGACAGCGGAGCTCAATGCCATCGGTTCCTTCCTTGGAGGTGCCATTACCATCCCCTTGACCAGCATACTCAGTTTGCTGGTCTTTCTCGGCTTCATGTATCATCTCAGCCCATTGCTTGCCATGCTCTCCGTGGCAGTTTACCCGTTTGAACTGGCTGTTATCCCGCTGTTACAAAACCGCTACAACCGCTACAACAAAAAGCGCATCACCACTACCAGGGCCATGTCCAACGTCGTCAACGAGGCAATCAGCGGTCTCCATGAAATTCACGCCAACGGCAGTTACGCGATTGAAGAAAAAAGGTTATCCACCTATATCTATATCCTTTATGGTCATCTCAAACGATTATTTATCATAAAATACGGGATCAAATTCGCCAACAACCTGTTTCAATCCATTGGTCCCTTTATTCTGTTTCTGGTTGGCGGCTACCTGGCCATCCATGGTGAGTTCACCCTTGGAGCCCTGGTAGCCTTTCTCTCAGCCTATGAAAAAGTTTATGATCCCTGGAAGGAAATGCTTGAATATTATCAATCATTCCAGGATGCTAAGGTGCGTTACAGCCAGATCATGAGCATCTTTGACTACAAAATAGAACATCCACTTCTCCCGGATAAACGATCACCCCACCAGCTGCAGGGAAAGATTGAACTAAAAAATGCCGGTTTCTCAGTGGATAACGGCCTTAAGCTCCTTGATAACATCACCATGAGCATCCAGCCTAACGAACAAGTCGCTCTGGTTGGATTTTCTGGATCAGGTAAATCCACTCTTGCCCTGCTGATTGCCCAGTTATACAATATTAACCATGGCCTTATCTTGCTTGATGACATGGACATTTCGGCAATGAGTAAATCAGATATAAACCGCAACATAACCATGATCGCACAACGCCCTTTTATTTTCACCGGAACCATTCGGGAAAATCTACTTTATGCTGTGCGGGCTGCAGGTGACCAGGAACAGCACATCCCAGAACAAAAGGATATTTTACAAATCATTCACGACGTTGGCTTAACAGAAGATATACTCCGATTCGGATTTAATGCCGTTATACCTGAAGAACGCGTTAAACCTATAAAAGCCTCTATTTTAAGAATGCGGCAAATTATTAACTCTGAGCTACGCGAACCCTTTTCTAAGGTTGTCGAGCCCTATAATATCAATGGATTCATGTCGTATGCCAGCCTCAAGAACAACCTCTTGTTTGGCGAAAGCCTCACCGAAAAATATGCGCTTGACAACCTACCCTATAGTAAAGATTTCCGAGCGTTTCTCCTGAAGAACAAACTTGAGAAGCCCCTCCTCAAACTTGGCCTGAACGTTGCTCAGACAACCGTCGATCTCCTTCGGGATCTTGGAGATGATGATTTCTTCTTTCAAGGCAGCCCCATGGAGCCTCATGAGCTGGAGGAATTCATTACCCTGCTAGCAGCCGCCCAGGGACACATGCCGCAGAAAAAAAGCGGACTCGACCGCCTCCTTCACTTAGCTTTACGTTTTATCCCGGCAAAACATAAAATCACCACCATGAGCGATAGTTTAAAAGATCAAATTCTCACAGCGCGACACGATTTTCTCAAGAACACCATCCAACTCGACATGGATGCCTGCAGCCGTTCCACCCAACTCCTTAAGCAGGATGGAGCCATAATTGCGCTCCCTGCATATGAACAGCAGCGTGATTTCATCCCTTACTGCCCATCGGAATACCTGTACAGCCATTCGCTACGAGACAATATTCTTTTTGGAGCTTCCAAACAGCAACTCCGTGACCATCAAGATCTCCTGGAACTTGCTCTGGAGGCCTTTGATCGTGAAGGACTGGTCGATGAAGTCCTTGACTTGGGCCTTGACTTTGAAGTCGGCAGCCAAGGGGACCGTCTCTCAGGGGGACAAAAGCAAAAGCTTGCCTTAGCCAGAGCCTTTCTTAAAGAGTCAAGTATTCTGATCATGGACGAGGCAACGGCAAGCCTGGATAACACCTCACAGGCCCAAATCCAGAACCTTCTTGAAAAAAAATATCGAGGCAAAAAAACAATCATAGCCGTCATCCACCGCTTAGACCTGACTCCAGGATACGATAGAATATTCGTGTTGAAAGGGGGATCGCTGATCGAACAGGGGACCTATGATGAACTTATGGCAAAACAAGGCACATTCTATGAACTTACCCAAGCACATTAGCGACGACTGCGAAAACGGAAGATGTCAAATCCAGGAAGGATTGGCCCTCCTGCAAAAACTCTCGCTCTTTCGGGACACCCCGCTTGATATACTCAAACTCTATGCGTATCTTAGTAAGAAACAAGAGTTCAATAAAGGTTCTCGCATAGTGCAGCAGGGTAAACACTGCCAAGAGATGTATCTGATAATCAAAGGTCAGGTATCTATTTACGAAGAATATAAGGGCAAGAATTACAAGCTGCAACAGCTCGAAGACGATGGGTTGAATTACTTTGGAGAACTTTCACTGCTTACACCTATTGACGCGTTCTTTTCGGCATGGGCTGAAACCGATGTGGTCCTGCTAAGCATAACCAGGGAGGCCTTTCAAAAAGTCATGGAACGGTATCCTGACATGTACACAAAAGCAGTTGAAAAAATTATTACCTTACGCATTGCAAGGTTCACCGACCAAACAAGGAAACTGATCGAAAAAACCGACCCCAATGCCTGGCACGATAGCGAAAGCTACCAATAAGGGTAACAATATTGCCTATAAGGTTCATTCTCTTTCATATGGAACAAGCAGCATGAAAATTTTAGTATTCTCTCTACTTCTCTCTCTATGTTTTTTCCTTCCTCCACCAGAAGGGCACGCAACAGTAAAAGCACCAAAAGAGATTGGAGGTTTCAAACTGGGAACTTCAATAGATGACTATGAATTCATCAGTTACAGAAATTTTCTTAAACAGGTCGTGGTGGAAAACGTTGGTGCCTTCAGGAAGGGTATCATCGAATACGGAGTGTGCGAGCGCCCTGGCGAGATAGTAAAAATAAAATTAAAATATGCTGACAGCAGTGAATCATTTTATCGGCAGTTGCTCCAAAAATACAAACAACAACTGGGAGAACCTGCAAAATACACTGGTGATTCTTTCGGCATTCTCATGGCATGGAAATGGTTCTTTACGGATAAGGCAGGGGAACGCATTTCTTTGACGTTGCAATATAATAAAAAAAATCTCGATGAAACACTGGGAAGCATGGTTAAATTGTCAATGCCTGACCGGATTAATGCCGAACGTTTATGTTTTAATAAAATGTGCAACAGCAGACCAATAGACTCATCTATCCCGGAGGAACAGCATGAGGAGTCATTTATTCCCCGCTAACCCATTACACTTCGCAAAGGCCATGTACCTATACCTCGTTAATCCTGAACGGTTTCTCCCATAGCCACCACTTCTATCCTGCAATGCCTGTCACATCATGTAATTACAAAAAAATCGCGTGGAACGGTATGTCTTTTGACGTTCCTGGAAACTGGCATGCCACTGTCATATTCAAAAACTATCTTTTTTTTGAAAAAAACGACAAACCTGCCTTTGATATTAAATGGCAACCTGTTCAGGGTCGGTTTTCACCATCTGCCATCCTCAAACAGTTAAGCAAAGGAAACAAGAACCTTTCCTATACCCCTTGGGAACTACCGAACGCATATACAATGCATCTCGATCCATATCAGCCCTCTGGATTTAAATGGAGTAAGAATAAACACCATCACGGCATTTTGCTCTACCATGCAACTTCGCGTCTGGTTATCATCCTCCGCTTTCACTGCTGCCAGGACAGTGAACTGCCCACGCTTATCCACCTCCTGCAAACCTTAACAAACCATACCCGTAACGACCTGATCCCATGGGCTATTTTTGACATCCGAGCTTCACTGCCTTCCGGTGCTATGCTGGAAAACCACGAGTTTTATCCAGGTAAGTATTCCATTGTCTTTTCTCTTGACCGGCAGCGACTGGTCTTACTCCGTTTCAAGCCTGCAGCTGAGTTACTGCGCTCAAAGACACTCATCGATTTTGGATCACACTTGGCAGGTCCAGCACAGTCTGTTAGAGTCGCCAGTTCCCATATCGCTAAGTGGTCTTACAGGAGCAGCGGCTGGCAAAAAATGCGGGCATTCCTCGCGCGCAAACCACGATACTCAGACTTACACCTCTCCCGCCACATTGACACGAATATCATTCTTGGAGTACTCATAGAAGGAAACAAGCCCCTCGCACCTGAAAAAACACAATACATTATCGACAACTACCGACCTTACGCCTTCAACAATGTTGACTAATCACAATAAGACGCCGCAGCCACTCAGCAGGAAAGAGGCTCTAAAATGTATTCCATTGCAAAATCCAGGCGCTAAAGCAGAGAAGAAACAGGAGGGATTACTCCTTACCTACCCCGTGGAGATAAAACCCTTTTTCCATACATTGATCAAGCGG
>JAUVLX010000028.1 GCA_030600525.1 Desulfobulbus sp.
TATGTGGCCAACTTTGTTTTGATAGAATACGGGACTGGTGCCGTTATGGCCGTTCCCGCACATGATCAGCGGGATTTTGAGTTTGCCCAAAAATATGACCTACCCATAAGGGTTGTCATCCAGCCTGAAAACGAATCCCTTACCAGTGACAGCCTCGAAGCTGCCTTTGACGAACCTGGACACCTTATTGATTCTGCTGAATTTACCGGGCTTGATTCTATTGCTGCAAAAAAAAGCAATTATTGATCACGCCAGTAAACACGACTTTGGTCAACCGCACATAACCTACCGCCTCCGAGATTGGGGGATTTCCAGGCAACGATACTGGGGTGCACCCATCCCAATCGTGCATTGTGACAAGTGCGGAATTGTTCCAGTCCTTAAAGACACCTTACCTGTTGTTCTTCCTGGTGCAGACAAAGCAGGTGGTCAACACACACCATTGCACCAGCAAGAATCATTTTATAAGACGACCTGTCCCAAGTGCGGCAAGGCTGCACGAAGAGAAACCGATACCATGGATACTTTTGTTGAGTCTTCATGGTATTTTATAAGATATACAAACCCCGGATTTCTTGATGGCCCTATTGATCCTGATGCGGCCAAGTACTGGATGGCGGTTGACCAGTACATAGGTGGAGTTGAACACGCCATTCTCCATTTGCTTTATTCTCGTTTTTTTACAAAGGTACTTAGGGATCTTGGTTATGTAACCATCGATGAGCCATTTACCAATCTTTTGACTCAGGGGATGGTCATTAAAGATGGGGCAAAAATGTCAAAATCCAAAGGTAATGTCGTTGACCCTAATGATCTTATAGAAAGATTTGGTGCTGATACTGTTCGTCTCTTTTCTTTGTTTGCAGCACCTCCAGAGAGAGACCTTGAATGGAATGCTCAGGGCGTTGAAGGATCCTCACGATTTCTTAACCGCGTTTACCGGCTTATACAGCAAAATTTAGCGGCTTTTAGTGATGATAAAGCCATTGTCCCGGACAATCTTAATGAGGCGTCTAGGGTATTGCACCGAAAAACACACCAAACCATTCGTAGGGTAACGGAAAGTATAGAATCAAATTTTCACTTTAATACCGCTATTTCAGGGGTAATGGAACTGGTTAATACTCTTACCGCTGTGCTGGGAGGTGAACAGGAAATTGACCTACCTGTACTCAAGCAAGCCCTTGAAACCATTTTGGTGCTGCTTTTCCCCATGGTACCTCATTTTTGTGAAGAATTATGGAAAGCAACCGATCATCCGCAGACCCTAGATCATGCGGTGTGGCCGCAGTTTGATGCTGATGCAGCTAAAGAGGAAGAGCTGACTATTGTTGTCCAAATAAACGGTAAGGTTCGTGCAAAGCTCCAGGTAGCTGCAGACATCAGTGATGATGAAATCCAAACCATTGCCCTTGCCAATGAAAAGATTCTTAAATTCATGCAGGACAAAGAGCCCAAGAAAGTTATTGTAGTTAAAAAGAAACTTGTTAATATTGTATTATAATTTGTTACAGTTACGTACTAACAACAATTGTTGCAGACTGAAAGGAGAGAGACAGTGAAAATGAAAACCCGGGGACTGGCCGCTATTGTGTTCATTACTTTCTGCCTCTGCAGTTGTAGCGCATATTATTTCCCCCATATTTATGAGGGACCAAGCCAGGTCATCTATGCTCCTACATGGGAAAATAGGACCAACAAACTTGGCCTTGATTCACAGATTTATCAATCCTTATCTAGATGGTTTCTAAAGTCCGACTCCATCACCATGACCAAAGACAAGGCAACGGCTGATCTTATTCTTGCCGGGGAAATCGTTTCTATCAGTTTGCCGAGTATCTCCTGGGATGGCCAATCAAACGCCACCGATATTAAAGTCAGGCTCGGTGTTCGTTATGTGTTGAAAGATCTTAAAACAGGTATCATACTCTGGGAAGTGCCTGAACAGCTTTGGACAGAAGATTACCCTTCGCAAACACTCAATGCCACCGTCGAAGAAGAGGCCCTTGCCACTATTGTTGATGACCTCTCCGAGTCAATTTATTTGGGTACGTTAAAACGGCTACGGCAAAAGAATCAACAAGCTGGAACCGTTACCAAGTAAGCGAAACATTCATTCCTTACAAGGCGCTTCAGAAAAATTTTCTGAAGCGCCTTTTTTATTGTGATTTTAATTGAAACAAATGAAACCTACGTGCCAACCACTCCAAATTGGGAATCTTGTTTTACCCAACCCTTTTCTTCTTGCGCCCTTAGCCGGTTATACTGATCTTGCCTTTCGCATCTTATGTCGAGAAATGGGGGCTTCACTTTGTTTTTCTGAAATGATTAGTTGCCATGGTTTGGTGTATGGTCAGAAGAACACCTTAGTTTTGTTGGACACTGTGAGTGAAGAACGGCCTGTGGGCATTCAACTCTTTGGTAGCGATCCTGTTGCGATGGGTAAGGCTGCGGCTGTCGTTTCCACTTATCCCGTTGACTTGATCGATATCAACATGGGGTGTCCGGTGAGGAAAGTTATTAAAAAAGGGGCTGGTTCCGCATTGATGAAATCCCCTGAACTCGCTGAGGCCATAATCCAGGAAGTCTGTGCCAATACCTCCCTCCCAGTGACCGTTAAATTCCGTAGCGGATGGACCCATGACAGTATTACTGCAGTCTCCTTTGCCCGCATGGTGGAAAATGCAGGCGCAGCAGCACTCACTGTCCATGCCCGAACGTGGTCTCAAGGGTTTGGGGGACTTGCAGATTGGGATATTATCCAACAGGTCACACAGGCGGTTTCCATTCCGGTTATCGGCAATGGCGACGTACTTTCTTACGAGGAAGGGGTACAGCGAATGAAACAGACCGAATGCGATGGTATTATGGTTGGTCGAGGAGCGTTAGGTAATCCCTGGGTTTTTTCCCCACAGGGCCGCCCTGCCACCATTTCAGGGAGACTCATTCAGTTAAAGCGACATATGGAGCTTTCCGATCAGTACCTTCCCAGCCAGAAAATGCTTTTCAGGATTAAAAACCATGCTGGTCGGTATTGTGCGGAACTCCCGGGTGCTGCTCGTATCCGTAAAAAAATATATGACTGCGAGAATATGGTGGAGTTGCTGGATCTTTTTGCAACTGAAGCAAGCTATAACGAACCGAAAGATGATGACTAATTATTGGTCTTGTTTTTGGCCGCAGGCAGTATTGCTTCCGCTCCAAGGTTAAAACGTTCTATTTGTTGATACAAGCTCACTGAAATTGCCTGGGCACGATTAAGTTCTTCCCAACTCATATCAGCCATAAGACTGTTACGGTTAATCCTGGCAGTGGTGTTACCCTGGCTGGCTGCTATCGAATACCATGCATATCCTTGGGCAAGGTCTCTTGCTGTACCTGTACCGGTGGCATGCATCATGCCCACATTGGATTGAGCTAAACTATCACCTTGTAAGGCAGCTCTGGTGTAGAGCTCCAAGGCCTTCAGCGATTCTCTTTGGCCGTCAAGTCCATTGTAATAGATAAAAGCCAAGTCGGTAATTGCCGCCATATTATTTGTTGCCGCAGCAGAAACAAGCCATTTTTTGGCTTCTTTATAACTTTGTGGCACGCCGCTTCCGCGTAGGTACATACTGCCGATTACCTGCATGGATTCTGGAGAATGCTTACCCTGTTTTGCAGCCTGCAGCAGCCATTTAAATGCTTCTTTCTTGTCCGGATCGGTCCCCAGCCCTTTAAAAAGCATACCGCCGACTATGAACTGTGCTTCAGCATCCCCTCTTTGCGCTGCAACCTGGTATAATCTCAAAGCTTTCGCATAGTTTTTAGGCTTTCCTATGCCGTTATAATATTTATATGCTTGAATTTTATAAAGTTGAACTTTTTCATCGACCCCTCCGGCAGCATAGACATCCAAGGTACTGGAGGTAGACAGTAATAATAAAATCCCCAAAACAATTTTAAGGGGCAATTTCAGGAAAAGTGTGTGTCTACTGCATCGTAGACATGCAAAATTGTGGTGCCTGCCTATCTTTTTCATGTCGTTAACACTTTATAAATTTCTGGTACTAATAAAGGCAACCGTATAACATTGTTAACAAAAATATAATTTACGGGTCCATACATATGTGCCATATATGATTGGGCATGTCTATCTATTGTTATGCAGAATGGGTGAACTCCTTGCGATTTTGCTTCAAGTAAAGCTTGCCGGGTATCTTCAATGGCATATTTTCCTTTATAATCATCATAGTCCTCAGGTTTGCCGTCTGATAAAATGATGAGAAGCTTCATTTTTGCCTCAATATCTGCAAAAAGAGCGTTCATATGGCGGATGGCTGGCGCCATGCGCGTGTATTCTCTGGGCCCTATCCCTGTAATTTTTTGCTGAACGTTTGTGTCATATTTTTCCTCAATGGTTTTAATCGGGAATATTTCGCAACGGAGACGCCGCATACCAGAAAAACCGTATATGCCATATCGGTCATCAAGCATCTCCATTGCTTCACTTAAAAGAACCAGTGCCTCTTTTATTGACTTGCCAACCCATCCTTCAGTGGAGTTTGACATATCAACCAGAAAGAGTACGGCAATGTCTCGTTGATCGCGTAGGAGCCGAATAAACAATCTGTCTGAAGGCGGGTAGCCAGCAACAGTATCGGCAAGTGATTCGACCAGAGCATCAAAATCAATGTCATCTCCATCACGCTGTCGGCGGATAAAATGCTCACTGGTCTGCATGATTTCAAACTGGTATCGTAGTCGTATAATCTGGCCACGGTACTTGTTGAGTGTATCTGCAATAAAAGTTGATTTTACGGGTACAATTGGTTTTTCAACCACGACACACCAATTTTTTCTGAACCCCTTCCGACGGTAATCCCATTCATCATAGACAACAGGTGCTTTACTGTCTGCCCCTTGTGTGGCAGGATAAAGATCAGGAGTTCCCTTGCTCTGACCTGCCTGACCAGCAGCACTGCTGACGTAATGCTCAGGCAGATAGCCCATGTCATCTATGATATCCTGTGTTAATGATGACAATTCGTCTGTAAGCTTAACCTCTTGATTATCAATCTGAATATAAACAGGTTCACGTGATTGGTTCTTTTCTTCGCTATGTTTATTGCCAATGACGACTCGTGCTTGATCTGCGGATTGTGGCATCGAGGCTTGAAGCTCATCCGATACACTTTCAGATTCATCTAAAATGGAGTCAGGTAATTGCATCAAAAGAGTGGAAAAGGCACCTATAAAATGTTTCTTATCCTGTTTTCTTTTATCCATGACCGCTGCAACAACTGCATCCAGTCGTAATTCACCTTGAAAAAACAGTGGCGTACCTAAAATCTCGGCAAGAGTCTGTTCATCTAAAAGAGGGTATATCGCCTTTGCCGCTCTTTTGCTGACGGTAAAGTTGGAAGTGTTATCAGTACAGCGATTAATCGATTGCTTAACCTTTTCAACTGTTGAGGAAGATGCTTTATATTCAAGGCGTAAAAGAAGCATATTTTGCAGGAGGTCGGCCACTGTAGAGGTCTCTTCCTGGTTGTTGAAATCAGATAAAAGTGCGGGCAAAAGCCTTTTCACCTGCCGCATGAGGCCAGGCAGTTCTTGGCCCAGAAAGCAGGTAATACGAATTGTTTCGCAAAAATAATAGAGCCTGCTTCCTAAGATGCTGTCAGTAAAAGTAGAAAAAAACGCCTCTAAAGGATGAGTAGTGAAAGCCACATCACCAGACTCTGTAATGGCAAGGGTTTTAAGTTTTATAGATGCCCACTGAAAGGAAACCATGAACTTGTACATTAAAAAACACAGCTCTCTGTCTGCGAACAGGTGTAATTCTTCCGGCAAAAAAATAGCAGAGGTATTGGTATACAGATTTTTGGCAGGAAGTAACAGAACTTCCCTTCCAGCCAACCCATTAACATAAGGTTGTAACCTTCCTTTCGCTTCTTCAAAACGGAGTCCGCGTTTTCCCTGCAGTCGTGAAATGAAATCTGGAACCCAGCTTATACATGATTGTGCAGCGTGCAAGCCTCCTCGTTCGTAATAATCAAGCAGTTCTTTGACCCACTCGGCTAATAAACCATACTCCACAAGAGGTATGACTTCTTCAATTCGAGTTAGGAAGGTGAAGCAGAGCGCATTGGATACAGGCCAGATTACAGGTACCTGAGCAAGTATCGTATTTTTTATACTTTCCTGCTGTTGAGCAAGTGCCAACAGAGCGTCTTCAACCTCCCATTCATTTGGCAAGCTTGGCTCTACTAGAGCAAAAAACTTTTTTGTCAGCGTCGTTATCTGCATTAATTACCAAAGAGAACTCACCATCTCATCAAGGGCACTCATCAGCTCCTGGTCATCGGTCAGGGGTTCGACAATGGCGACCCGACAGGCCAAATGGATTGGTATTCCACAAGTTACAAGCTTGCCAGCCTGGATCAGTAATCTGGTACTGGCACCTTCTACAAGTCCAGAGTCTTTTAAACCACGAGTCATGTGGGCAAGTTTAACCAAAGAACGGGCCAATTCAACATCAACCTCCCCTTCTTGTTGTACAATCTTTATTTCCTGTTCGATTTCAGGGTAATCAAAAGAAAGGGCAATAAAACGCTGTCTGGTTGATGTCTTAAGGTCTTTCAAAACGCTCTGGTAACCAGGGTTATAGGAGACCGCAAGCATGAACTCCGGCGGAGCCATAATCAACTCCCCTTTTTTTTCAACCGGTAGTTCTCTCCTGTCGTCAGCCAGGGGGTGAATCACTACTGTTGTATCCTTTCGCGCCTCAACAATTTCATCCAGATAGCAAATAGCCCCTTTTCTGACCGCAAGGGTAAGTGGGCCATCCTTCCAAACAGCCTCTCCACCGCGGATAAGATATCTACCTACCAGGTCACTGGTCGATAAGTCATCATGACAGGACACCGTTATTAAGGGTCGTCGCAATTTCCAGGCAAGATATTGCATAAAACGCGTTTTTCCGCATCCTGTTGGGCCTTTGAGAAGCAGAGGTGCACCAATGATATAGGCTGCCATTGCCACACTTACCTCATCTGCTGTTTGCAGATAATACGGTTCATCGACAATGGTATGTTCTTCGATTTTAGTGTTTCGATCTGCCATCAACGTTCTCCTTTTACTTGAATTGTTTAAATGTAAGGATTTGAATAAGAAAGACAACCTGTAGTTATAAAAGGTTTTTATTTGGCTGTTGCACAAAAGAACATGCGTGATTAAGCTGACGAAATAGTTTCAAAAAAACTAAAATCGCTCTAACTCACCACTACCCATCTTATTTAATGTGCATCGATTTACATACCCACTCAGTTTACTCGGACGGCAGTTACACTCCGCTAGAGCTTGTTGAACTCGCTGTTAAACAAGGCGTTACAGCATTAGCATTAACCGATCATGACACCATGGCCGGCGTTGAGGAAATAATGCAATTGGGGTCGGAATACAACCTGACTGTCCTCTCCGGTGTTGAGATCAGTGCTATGTACGATAAACAGAGCATCCACCTCCTTGGGTATGGTATAGACCCGACCAACAGTGAATTTACCCACTGGCTTACCCTGTTGCAAGATGGGCGTGAAAAACGTAATCATAAGATTCTAATCTCATTGCAGGAGCTTGGCTTCGAAATAACCAATAATGATCTGCAACAAATTTCAGGTACAGGACTTGCCGGGCGCCCTCATATTGCCAATATTTTAATGAACAAAGGTATTGTTCGTTCCTTTAACGAAGCTTTTCGATCTTACTTGGGAAAAGGGAAAAAAGCCTGGCACTGTCGATTCTGTTATTCTGCTATCGAAACAATCAGCGCCATACATCGTGCCGGCGGAATAGCCGTCCTTGCTCACCCTGGACCGATAGATTCCAGCATGAAACGTCAGCCGGCCCTTGTTCGCGAGCTAGCCATGTATGGATTGGATGGTATTGAAATTTATTACCCCTCCCATTCAAGAAAGATGAAAAAGAAGCTGTTTAGCCTTGCGGCTGAACATCATCTGCTCGTGACAGGCGGCAGCGATTACCACGGAGCAACTCGTCCTGCCAATATGCTGGCCTGTAGTAGGGGTACGTTTTGTCCACCACTAGAACTACTCGCGCCCATTTTAGAAAAAATTAAACAATACAAATAGCTAAAATCTCTTTTTACCTGACAATGCCATGTATACGATTCTCGTAGTTGATGACGAACCGAATTACCAAATAGTCCTGTCTGAACTGCTTCGTGACGAAGGGTACGAAGTCTTTACCGCTGATAGTGGTTCAACAGGTTTACCAATCGTGCACGAAGCCGATCTTGACCTCATCATTTCTGATATGAAAATGCCGGGAATGGACGGTATTGAATTTCTAGCAAAAATTAAGGAATACAACAGGGAATTACCAGTCATCCTTCTTACCGCTTTTGCCGAGGTAGAAATGGCTGTTGAAGCTATGCGCCTTGGTGCATTCACATATCTAGCAAAGCCTTTTTCCAATGAACAGCTAATTGCCAGTGTCGGCAATGCTATAGAACACTATAATCTTATACGGGAAATTCGAAGGTTACGTGACGAAGCTACTCCACGTTCGGGTTTTGGCGGAATGATTGGCAAAAACCCTTCGATGCGGGCGGTCTATCAACTCATTGAAAAAGTAGCCCCTGCTCCTTCCTCTGTTCTCATTACCGGTGACTCTGGAACTGGAAAAGAACTTGTTGCCCGTGCCATTCACAATCTATCACCTCGTAAAAATTCTCCCTTTATTTCGGTTAACTGTGCTGCTTTGTCAGAACATCTTTTAGAAAGTGAACTTTTTGGTCATGAAAAAGGTGCTTTTACCGATGCGATCAGTATGCGTAAAGGTCGCTTTGAGCTGGCCGACACCGGGACACTTTTTTTGGATGAAATAGGTGAAATCCCTCCACAGTTGCAGGCAAAATTGCTGCGTGTTTTGCAAGAGAAGACCTTTGAACGGGTAGGTGGAAGTGTAACTCAGGATGTGGACATCCGAATCCTAGCGGCAACTAACAAAGACCTTAAAGATGAAGTTGAAAGAGGAAGTTTTCGCGAGGATCTTTATTACAGGCTTAATGTCATTCATATTCATCTAGTACCGCTTCGTGAAAGAGTAGATGACATACCAGCCCTTGTTGCTCATTTTATAGAAAAAAATAGCAAAACACTTGGCAAAAAATTAGATATCTCTCCTGACGCTCTCCGTCTTCTTGTAACTCTTCCCTGGGAGGGAAATGTAAGGGAATTGGAGAATACCATTGAACGGGCAGCGATTTTATGCAGCGGTGACAGGATTGAACCTGAAGATGTGCAACCGGACTCTTCGCAACTTCATGATGCACAGGAGTGGAGTACAGGCCTGGAACTGAATCAGTTTATTCCAGAAAACCTTAGCCTCGCTGAAATACTCAACGGGATTGAAGAAAAACTAGTGCGTCAGGCCCTTGAAGATGCCGCAAATGTACAGGCACGAGCTGCAGAGCAATTAGGTATTACCAAAAGTTTACTTCAATACAAAATGAAAAAGTACAAAATTAAACGAAAGAAAAAGTAACAACATCGACCTAATATTTTGCTGCTGAAATATAAAGAAAACTGTAACTGTTCAGCAGTGTCGGCAAACTAACTCGGGCAATGGCAAATCAATGCTGGAACCACCCCAGTTCAGTTTATTTCTCAAGATTGTAAAATAACTTTTTAAAGGCGAGCTGATAAGCAGAAGCGGCTTGGATGCTTTTTGTACTAGGAGATAATCGTCATCTGTGATTTTCCACTGAAGAGCCCCGTCAACAATAACCTTAACGTCTCCGGCGGGAGCAAGTAGCTGGGTCGTTATTTTGGTTTGGGGAGCAAGTAGTACAGGCCTGGATTCCAGCATAAAAGGACATATCGGGGTAACCAGAATAGTGTCCAGCTCAGCATGGGCGATTGGACCGCCTGCCGATAAATTGTAAGCGGTTGAACCGGTTGGGGTCGAAAGAATAAGCCCATCCGCCCTGTAGGTAGTGATATACTCTTTATCAGCCCAACAGCGCAGCCTTACCATATGCTCTGTACTGTCCTTAACGATGACCACCTCATTGAGTGCGTAGGCAGGATCGCTTTTGACGCCATCTTTGCCGTGGACAACGGCAGCAGCGAGCATGATTCTCTCTTCTACACGGTAATCGCCAGCTAGAACTGTTTCCAGCGAATAATACATTTCATCGGCCCCTACTTCGGTAAGAAAACCAAGGTTACCAAGGTTGACGCCAAGTATCGGAATGTCTGCATGACTGGCTTCTTTGGCCACATGAAGAAGGGTTCCATCACCGCCAAGTACGACCAGCATGTCTAGGCCTGGTCTAAGTGGTTGGTTTAAGTCAGCTTCAATGCCTCGATCGGTAAACCAGGTGACCAGTTGTTTACCAATTTTTTCAACATCAGGACTGTCCAATCGAGTAACAATCCCTACGGTTTTTATTCTCACTCGCCCAACTCCTTAGACCGGTTGGTGGCAGCTAAAACTGCATCCATCAGTGCAGAGCGAACACCCCGCTGTTCCAGCAATTGTATGCCTTTGATAGTCGTGCCACCTGGAGATGTGACCTGGGCTTTCAAGGCGGCAGGGTTTTTATCGCTTTCCATGGCAAGCTTGGCAGAACCGTATATGGTCTGTAAAACAAGTTGTTCGGCAGTGTTTCGTGGAAGGCCTGCTAGCACTCCTCCATCAATGAGGCCATCAATCATGGTAAAGATGTAGCCTGGTCCGCTGCCACTGAGTCCTGTTACAGCATCAAGCTGAGTCTCTTGGACCTCAATACAAAGGCCAATCGCAGAAAAAATAGAAAGGGAGAGTTTACGATCTGCTTCTGTTGCATTTGCATTTAGGCTTATAGCCGAAGCTCCAGCCAGAACGAGGGCGGGAGTGTTGGGCATTACCCGGACAATACGGGATTTAGCTGGTAATAGGGATTCCAGTTCTCTAATCGTGACTCCGGCAAGAATCGAGATAAGCAGGTGGTTAGAAGTCAGGAACTGCGCGTATTGATTGAGTACATGTTTGCAGACTTGGGGCTTTACTGCAAGAATAAGGACAGTGCATTGCTGGCAGATATCCTGGGGTGAATCGCATGTTAATATGCCATATGCATCATGCAGGTATTTTTTTCTATCAGGGTCTGGGTCAATAACTGCCAGGTGTTCTTTTTTTACTACATTAGCAGCAAGCATGCCACGGATTAGCGCCTCTGCCATCTGTCCGCCGCCTATAAGCCCTATACATTCAGTATGTTGCAACATATCAGCCCTTCAACTTGTTATTGTTATAAAAAAAACCGCCGGTAAAACCGGCGGTTTGATAGAACAATATAGCGGAGTATATTTTTTTTTACCACATCATTTCTGGACTGCCATACCGGGTAAAGAATTATTTGATTGCATCAGGCTGCACAAACAGTTTGTTGTACTCTAGATTCATTACCGGGAATGAAAAAAGGTGTAAGACAATCACCTGCTGTTCTGGTGGTATTTACGACTTGGCGCAGAAGAGTATCACCTTTTTTTTGAAATTTTACATATTCCCAACAATCAGGATTTTCGGCGATGGTTTTCATTAACCCAAGGTGGAGTCCATGTCCGGAACGATCTGCTATTACGTGACCCAGAATAGGTGCCCCAAGCAGTGCAAGGTCGCCGATAAGATCAAGAACTTTATGACGAATAAATTCATCGTCAAAACGGAGCCCATCTTCGTTGAGTATGGAACGGCGGTCCCAATGAATGGCAATCGTATTAGCAAGGTTGCCTCCAAGCGCAAGGCCATTTTGCCACAGATATTCAACCTGTTCTACAAACCCGAAAGTGCGGGCCGCGGCAATTTCTTTGCAAAAACGCTCCTGGTTGACGTCAAGGCTGTAGGTCTGTTCATTTATGAGTTCATTATCAAAATGAATACGACCTGTAACTTTAAAGCCGTCATGGGGAACAATCCGGATAGATTTTTCTCCGTCTGAGTATTGCAGCGGCTTGGTGACGCGCAGGATTTTACGTAGTGCTCTCTGTTTTGCTTTACCACCTCGCTTAAGAAGATGGATAAAGGGCTTGGCGCTGCCATCCATAATCGGCACTTCATGTGAATCGATATCGACTTCGGCGTTGTCAATACCTGAGCCGCGAAGTGCTGCCATTAAATGTTCTGTCGTGGAAATGCGGTTCTCTCCCTGACCAATAGTTGTTGCCAAGGTCGTGTCAACCACATTTTCAGCTCGAGCTGCTATTTCGGGTCTACCAAGCAGGTCTGATCGCAAAAAACGAATGCCGCTGTTGGCTACGGCTGGTCTTATTGTCAAATTGACAGTTCGACCAGTATGTAATCCAACTCCGCAACAACTTACGGATCGTTTTAAGGTGTATTGATGAGGCTCAATAAATGATGCCATATTTAGTCCTATATATTAAGAAAAGAATACCCAGTATGTGGTATTTTAACCATTGCAACAATTGGGCCAGCCGTTATCGGCATCTCTTTCTGAAAACAACAAGCTTGAAAAGAGATGCTATATCAGTAGGTTGAGGGACGTGCAAGACCTGCATGCTTGAAAACGGACACATGGACACCTGTGTCAAATAAAACACAAATCAGTGAATATTCAAGAAATGTTGATATTTCGACACATCATGTGGAGATGGAGCGAAAACAACACGTTACCTCTGTATCGTCTCTAAAACGTATTGGTCAAAGGCTGGATTAAATTTTGTTTCCATTCTCAGAGCATACAGTGGCAAGGGCAATGTCTTCCGTTTAAATTTCACAAGATCTTTCTCTGTTGTGACAAGAGCTTCGGCTCCGACTTTATCAGCATTAGCAAGGAGGGTTGATATACGTTGATCCGTATATTTGACATGGTCTGAAAGGCCACAGAAGCCGACGACGTTAAACTTCTGTTGTTTTAACGTTTGTTTAAAAGCATGTGGGTGCGCAATGCCGCAAAAACCGTAGGTTGACTTCTGATGTAACCCACTATGTTCAGTAGGACTAATATTGTCGTTATTGTCCAGTTGAACAATTCGGTTCATTTCATACGTCGCAAATTCGGTCGTTATTTCAGGGAATTTCAAGTGGAGGAGTGATGTGAATTGTTCAGCGCGTTCACGATTTCCTGGATACACATCTGTCATGATAAATTTGGTAGCCCTTTTGAGCGCTTTGACGGGTTCACGAAGCTCACCTCCTGGAAAAACACGTGAGTTGCCTGCTAATATGTCGGTTTTAAACAGTACCAGGTTAAGGTCTCTGGCAAGCTGCATATGTTGAAACCCGTCATCGAGCAAAAGGACATTAGCCCCCATTTTAAGAGCATGTTCTGCGGGAAGCCTTCTTACAACACCAGTAAGAACAGGTATTCCAGGTAGGGTTTCGGCCAGGAAACAGGATTCGTCTCCACCAGTAGTTGCATCAAGAAGGAGTTCGGACCCGTTTGAAACGATATTAATTGCTTCACGTGAAGTCCCTCCATATCCTCTTGAAATAATAGCAGGGTTATACCCTTTTTCTTGCAGCAATCTGGCAAGATATTGGACAACTGGAGTTTTGCCTGTTCCACCAAGTGTCAAATTGCCAACACTTATAACCGGTACAGGGAGACGATAGGTTTTAAAATAGTTTTTTTGGTAAAATAAGGCTCTGAGATGCATGGTTATGCTGTACAGAGGAGATAACGGACGTCCCAGGAAAAAACATAATTGTTTGGAATTCATGGCAAAGGATAATCAAAAAGGTATTTTATAGGTTAAAAAAAGAGGTAATAAAACCTTATTACACAACTCTCTACAACCTTTTTGAGCACATTGTGCCCAGCTAAAAGGGTAAGTTTAAAGAGCAAAAAAGTGTTCATAGATCCCTCCCCCCACAATGTATGCGTTGCGATGTCGTTATTACCCACAATTTCATTTTATCTTACGGATCATTTTTAGTGTAATTTTCTTTATGAATGGGGTATGAATGAGCGTGATTAAAATAGTGCTATTTATAAAATACAATAAGGAGGGACGTCGCGTGATTTTTTCAAAACGAATGCTATCCATTCTTGCAGCATTTGCCCTGGCAGCAGGTCTTGCTTCAAATGCATCTGCAGTAGACACCATTAAAATTGGTGTTGCTGGTGCCCATAGCGGCGACTTGGCATCCTATGGGATTCCGACAATGAAGGCGGCACTGCTTGTTGCTCAAGATATCAACGAGCAAGGTGGTATCAATGGTGCAAAAATAGAAATTTTGGCTGAAGACGACGTCTGCAAGCCAGAAGTAGCTACCAACACCGCAACCAAGCTGGTATCAGAAAATGTACACGTGGTTATTGGCCACATCTGCTCAGGTGCCACCAAGGCAGCACTGCCAATATATCGTGATGCCAACATCATTGTTATGTCCCCTTCTGCCACCAACCCTGATCTTACTCAGAGTGGTGATTACCCTAACTTTTACCGTACCATTGCTTCTGACGATGCCCAGGCGCGTACATTGGTTGATTTTGCAACTGACGTTCTGAAAGTCAAGAAAGCTGCTGTTATCCATGACAAAGGCGATTATGGCAAAGGTTTGGCTGAATTTATAAAAAGTTTTCTTGAACAAGACGGTAAAGTTGAAGTCGTCTTGTTTGAAGGCGTGACACCGGGTGCTGTAGACTATTCTGCAGTTGTAGGGAAAATTCGGCGTAGTGGTGCAGAAGCAGTTCTTTATGGCGGTTACCATCCTGAAGCCTCCAAGATAGTCGGTCAGATGCGCAAAAAACGGATGAAAACAAAATTTCTCGCACCTGATGGCGTAAAAGACGATACTTTCATCAATGTTACTGGAAAAAACGCAGAGGGTGTCTATGCCTCAGGACCAGCTGATGTTTCCACAAACCCATTAACCAAAAAATTCCGGGATAAATTCATGGCTTCAGAAGGTACAGAGCCCGGTGCTTTTTTTGACAATGGCGTCACTGCAGCTCTTGCCCTTACAAATGCAATTGCCATAGCTGGTACAGATACAGCTGCTATCGCAAAAGTACTGCACACCGAAACCGCTGACACACCTTTTGGTGCTGTAAAGTTTGACAAATCAGGGGAACCAATCGGAATTGGATTTGTTGTTTACGAAGTCAAGGACGGTAAATTCGTCCAAGTGCAATAAAGTCTTTCGACAATGTTTTTTTAATGCCTGGGACTGTAGCACCAGTTCCAGGCATTGTTGCGTCAAGGTTTCTCCAATAATCACTACACATCCCAGCCAGACACCGCATTTACTACTGCGAATTTTCTTATGGATTATTTTATTGAACTCTTTTTCAGTGGTCTAACACGGGGCTCTATATATGCCTTAATTGCCCTTGGTTATACAATGGTTTACGGTATCATCGGGCTTATAAATTTTGCCCATGGTGAGATTTATATGATAGGAGCATTTACAGCCCTTATTGTTTCCACCGTACTGACAATCTATGGTTTTCCCCTTCTGGCAGTTTTCGTCCTTACAGCTTTGGCTGCTGTTATCTGGGCCGCATCATATGGGTATACCATCGAACGTCTTGCATATAGACCATTGCGAAGTGCACCTCGTCTTTCTCCGTTGATTTCTGCTATCGGCATGTCGATTTTTCTGCAAAATTATGTCTTGCTTGCCCAGACCTCTGATTTTCAACCCTTCCCTGCTTTAATTCCTGAATTTGATTTTATGGAACCGTATGCCCATATAGTTGGTTCCTCTGATCTGGCTATTCTTGTTGTGTCAGCAATCGTTATGATCCTGCTAACCTTCATGATTAAATTTACCCGTACGGGTAAGGCCATGAGGGCAACGGCTCAGGATAGAAAAATGGCAATGTTGGTCGGTATCAATGTTGATAATGTTATTTCCATTACCTTTATTATCGGTTCCGCTTTGGCCGCTATTGGCGGACTCCTTATCGCATCCCATATTGGCCAAATAAATTTCTACATTGGCTTCATAGCCGGTATCAAAGCGTTTACCGCAGCAGTATTAGGTGGAATCGGCTCAATACCCGGAGCAGTTCTGGGAAGTTTTATTCTCGGACTCACAGAAGCTTTTGCCACTGGGTATGTCTCCAGTGACTATGAAGACGTGTTTGCTTTCAGCCTGCTCGTATTAATTCTGATTTTTAAACCAGCCGGTCTTCTCGGCAAGGCAACCGTAGAAAAGGTTTAATCATCATTTTTACATCAATAAATCCCTATCAATTTCAGGCCCATGCTCTCTTTTAAGGATTTTAAAAATGGATTAATGGTCACCCTCTGGTTTGTCTTTCTTACCTTTCCTTTGCTGGTGATCAAAATCAACCCTATTGAAAAAAGTGTTGTTTGGCGATGGCATAATATGCTGTATGTCGCCTGCGGCACTTTTGTGTTCTATGTACTCTCGCGCCTCTATCTTGCCAGAAAAAGAGTAGCACAACAAAAAATTAAAGCAGGCATTATAGAGGACAAGGTAGCTTGGAGTGCCAAGTTTTTTTCCGAGCCAAAACTCTACATACCGCTGGCTATTGCTGGTGGGCTTTTTTCTTTAGTCTTTCCAGCGCTGTTTTCGACCTATCAGGTAAACATCATGATTACCGCCCTCATGTATGTTGTACTTGGGTTGGGGCTGAATATTGTGGTAGGGGTCGCGGGTCTGCTTGATCTAGGTTATGTCGCCTTTTATGCTGTTGGTGCCTATACTTATGCGCTTTTGAATATGCATTTTGGGCTTGGTTTCTGGACTGTTCTTCCCATCGGTGGACTGCTTGGAACATTATTTGGACTCTTGCTTGGTTTCCCTGTACTCCGCTTGCGCGGCGATTATCTTGCGATTGTAACCCTTGGTTTTGGGGAGATTATCAGGCTTATCCTCGAAAACTGGGGAGATTTTTCTGAAGGGCCCAGCGGGATTGCCAACATTGCACGTCCCGGTTTTTTTGGTATGGATCTCTCTTTAGAGATGTCGATCAATTATATGTATTATTTGACTATTCTTATGGTGATTTTCACCATCTTTGTGGTCAATAGGTTGCAAGATTCCCGAATTGGGCGAGCCTGGTTTGCCCTGCGTGAAGACGAGATTGCTTGTCAAGCCATGGGGATCGACAAAATGAAAACTAAGCTCAGCGCCTTTGCTCTAGGAGCCACTTGGGCTGGGATGGCTGGTGTAATGTTTGCTGCAAAAACCACTTTTATTAATCCCGCTAGTTTTACCTTTCTTGAGTCTGCAATCATTCTCTGCATTGTTGTGCTGGGAGGAATGGGATCTATCCCAGGCGTTATTGTCGGCGCTCTGGTATTGATTCTCCTCCCTGAATATTTGCGTGCATTTTCTGATTACCGGATGCTTGTGTTTGGAGCAGTTTTAGTCATCATGATGATTTTTAGACCCCAGGGCATTATTTCCACTGTTCGACGCACCTACTCTCTTAAAGATTAACCAACCTGTTCGAATTTAAGTATGGAACCTATTCTCGATGTAAAAAACCTCACTATGGATTTTGGTGGGATTCGTGCACTCGATCATTTGAGCTTGCAGGTAAAGCCAGGTGAAATCGTAGCCCTCATTGGTCCAAACGGTGCTGGCAAGACCACTTTTTTCAATT